>CAZZWJ010000092.1:0-9156 GCA_964657875.1 uncultured Solirubrobacteraceae bacterium | reverse complement strand
GGTTCCGAACGGACCGGTGTCGCTGTAGGTGAAGCGATCCGAGCCGTTGAGATAGATGTCGTCGCCCTTGTCATACACGCGGTAGGTCGGAACCTTGAGCTCCTTCGCGAGCGCCGCGAGGTAGTTCTGGGTGGGGCCGATGAAGGTCCCGCCGCGCTCGGTGACGACCCCGTGGCCGAGATCGTAATTCCAGACGCGGCCACCGACCCGGTCACGGGCCTCGAGCACGACGACCGAGTGGCCGTGACCCGTGAGCCGGCGGGCGGCGGTGAGACCGGCGAGGCCACCACCGACGATCACGACGTCGGCGCGCTCGGGCAGCGATCCGGATCCGGTGGGGGTGGCCGGATACGCATCGGCGGCCGGGGTGCTCGCCGCCAGGCCGGCCGCCGCCGCGGTCGCGGTCGCCGCGCCGGTGACGAACCGCCGCCGGGTGATGGATGAATCGCGCAACTCAGACATGGTGCTCGCCTCCACTCGCCGCAGGATCGAGCATCGTATCCGACCGCCCGGGCCGTCCGCCACCCCGAACTATCCTTTCTGAAGCATGGCGACCTTCTGGCGACTCACCACTTTCCTGCGCCCCTACCGGCGCGGCGTCAACGCCTCGTTCCTGCTCGCCGGTGGAGCGCTCATCGGCACCGTCCTGATCCCGTATCTCACCGGTCTGGCGGTGAACGCGATCAGCGGCCACCACGAGAGCCGGCTGCTGTGGCTCGGCGGAGCGATCCTGCTCGCCGGAGTCGCGCGGCTGTGGTTCAGCGTCATGCGCCGGCTCGTCGCCGGACGGGTCTCGTTGGCCGTCGAGGTCGACCTGCGCGAGGCGCTCTACGGGCAGATGCAGCGCCTGGAGCTCGGCTTCTTCGACGGCCAGCAGACGGGCCAGCTCATGTCCCGGGCGACCGTCGACCTGCAGTCGGTGCGCTTCTTCCTCGGCTACGGGCTGATCCTGATCACGCAGGCGCTGGTGACGATCCTGCTCGCCGCGGTCGCGATGTTCCTGCTGCAGCCCGGGCTCGCCGCGATCTCACTCGCGCCGGTGCCGTTCGTCGTGCTCATCGCCTACCGCTACGGCCATCGTTCCCGGCCGGCGATGCAGGAGGCCCAGCAGCGGATCGCCGAGCTCACCGCCGACGCCGAGGAGAACGTGTCGGGGATCCGGGTCGTCAAGGCGTTCGCTCAGGAGCAGCGCCAGTACGACCGCTTCGGTCACTCCGCGCAGCGCGTGTTCGACCAGCAGCTGAAGACGACCCGCATCCAGGCCTTCTACTCGCCGCTGATCTCGTTCCTGCCCAACCTCGGCCTCGCCGCGATCCTGCTCTTCGGCGGCCGCGAGGTGATCGACGGGTCGCTCAGCCTCGGTGCCTTCACCGCCTTCTACGCCTACCTGCTGATCCTCATCTCACCGATGCAGTCGCTCGGATACCTGCTCGGCGCCGGCCAGCGCGCGGCGGCCTCCGGAGCCCGGATCTTCCAGGTGCTCGACCGGGAGCCGGAGATCGTCTCCCCGCCCGACGCGCCGGGGCTGCCCCCCGGTCCGGGAGCGGTGTCGCTGCGCGACGTCGGCCTCACCTTCCAGAACACCACCCATCCGTCGCTGTCGGGAATCGACCTCGAGGTCCCCGGCGGTCAGACGGTCGCGGTCATCGGCGCCATGGGCTCGGGCAAGTCGGCGCTCATGTCCCTGCTCCCGCGCCTGTATGACACGAGCACCGGCTCGGTCTCGATCGACGGCGTCGACGTCCGTTCGGTCGAGCTCGGCTCGCTGCGGCGGGAGATCGCGATCGTCAACGACGATCCGTTCCTGTTCTCGGCCACCGTGCACGACAACATCGCCTACGCCCGTCCCGACGCCACCCGTGAGGAGGTGCAGGAGGCCGCCGCGGCCGCCCAGGCGGCGGGCTTCATCGAGCGTCTGCCGCTCGGCTACGACACGCGCGTCGGCGAGCGGGGGCTCACGCTCTCCGGCGGCCAGCGCCAACGCCTGGCGATCGCCCGCGCGATCCTCGCCACGCCCCGGATCCTCGTGCTCGACGACGCGACCTCGTCGGTCGATGCCTCCACCGAGCAGGAGATCAAGTCGGCGCTGGAGGCGGTCATGACCGGGCGCACGACGTTCGTGATCGCCCACCGCCTCTCGACGATCGCGCTCGCCGACCGGATCATCGTGCTGGAGGACGGACGGCTCGTCGCCGACGGAGACCATGACGAGCTGCTCGAGGCCTCCGAGCTCTACCGCGAGATCGTGCAGAGCGGCCCCGACGCCGACACCGGCGCGATCGCCGGCCTGGGGGTCGGCCGGTGAGCTCCCTGCGCGCCTCGCAGGTCGAGCTGCGCCGCCGCCTGGCCGACACGAGCGGCGGCGTGCGCCGGCTGCGCGGCCTCGCCCTGATCCTCGCGCCCTACCGCTGGCGGGTGCTCGGGATGTTCCTGGCGCTTGCCGCGGCGACCGCCGCCGCGCTCGCCCCCGCACCGCTGGCGGAGATCGCGATCGATCGGGGCATCGACCACCACGACACGACGGTGCTCTACGTCGTGGTCGGCGTGTTCCTGCTGTCGGCGGTCGTCTACGGCGTCTGCACCTACATCCAGACCTACCTCGTCGGCTGGGTCGGTCAGCGGGCGCTGCGTGACCTGCGCATGCAGCTCTTCGCCCATCTGCAGCAGCTGTCGCTCGGCTTCTACTCGCGCAACATCGCGGGCGTCGTGATCAGCCGCATCACCAACGACGTGGAGACGCTCGATCAGCTCGTCGAGGACGGGCTGGCGACCCTGATCGAGTCCGGGCTGACCCTGATCGGCGTCGTCGTGATCCTGCTCGTGCTCGATCTCCACCTCGCGCTGCTCACGTTCATCGTGCTCCCGTTCCTGTTCGCGGGGGCACTCGCCTTCCGGATCGCCTCCGCCGGCGCCTACCGGCTCACCCGCGAGAAGATCGCCATCATCACCGGTTATCTCGGCGAGACGCTGTCGGGCATCCGCACCGTCCGCGCCTTCGGCCAGGAGCAGCGTCACATCGACGAGTTCGCCCAGCTCAACGACGACAACCGCGCCGCGAACATGCGCACGGTCCATCTCAACGCGGCCTACTTCCCCGCCGTGGAGCTGCTGTCGGCCCTCGTCACCGTCGAGATCCTCGCCATCGGGGGCATCGAGGCGATCCAGGGCCACACGCGGACCGGGGTCGTGTTCGCGTTCGTGGCGGCGCTCAACAACTTCTTCAACCCGATCCAGAACCTGTCGCAGGTCTACACGACCTATCAGTCGGGCATGGCCGCGCTGGAGAAGATCTTCGGCCTGCTCGACGAGGAGCCGGAGATCGTCGACGCCCCGGACGCGGTCACGCTCCCGCCGGTCCGCGGCCACGTCCAGTTCGACCACGTCGGCTTTCGCTACGGCAGCGATCCGGACTCGGCGTGGGCGCTGCGTGACATCGAGCTCGACGTCGCCCCCGGGCAGACGATCGCGCTCGTCGGCGAGACCGGCGCGGGCAAGTCGACGTTCGCCAAGCTCGCCGCCCGCTTCTATGACCCCACCGAGGGGGCGATCCGGGTCGACGGTCACGACCTCCGCGAGGTCACCGCCCACTCGCTGCGCTCCCAGATGGGGATCGTCCCCCAGGAGGGCTTCCTGTTCAGCGGCAGCGTCCGGGAGAACATCGCCTTCGGTCGCCCCGAGGCCGACGACGCCGAGATCCGCGACGCCGCCCGCGCGGTCGGCGCCGACTCGTTCATCTCGGGACTCGAGCAGGGCTATGACACCCAGATCGGCGAGCGCGGCGTGCAGCTGTCCGCCGGTCAGCGCCAGCTCGTCGCCTTCGCCCGGGCGCTCGTCGCCGACCCCCGCATCCTCATCCTCGACGAGGCGACCTCCAACGTCGACGTCCACACCGAGGCGCTCATCGAGGACGGACTGCGGCGCCTGGTCGCCGGGCGCACCGCGATCGTGATCGCTCACCGGCTCTCGACGATCCGCAGCGCGGCGCGCATCCTCGTCATGGAGTACGGGCAGATCGTCGAGCAGGGCACCCATGAGGAGCTGCTCGCCGCCGAGGGTCGCTACTGGCAGCTCTACCGCGACTGGTCGGAGACCCGCGCGGCGTAGTCGGACGCCGCCGGGGCATAAGCTCTCGCGGATGACGGTCACCGTCACCGCCCTGTCGATCACCCCCGTCAAGAGCACCCGCATCCGCTGCGTCGACGCGGTGACCCTCGACGGCGACGGCGCCCGCGGGGACCGCGCCTTCTACATCGTCGACGCGGCCGGCAAGCTGGTCAACGGCAAGCGGATCGGGGCGCTGCAGACGGTGCTCGCCGACTACGACGAGGCGGCCGAGCGGCTGTCGCTGCGCCTGCCCGACGGTGACGCGGTGTCAGGCCCGGTGCGCCTCGGCGACGAGATCACGACGAGCTTCTTCTCCGAGCCGCGCCGCGCCCGGGTGCTCGAGGGACCCTGGTCGGCGGCGTTGTCCGAGGTGGCCGGCCAGCCGCTGCGGATCGTGCACGGCGCGATGGCGTCCGACCGCGGGCGGGAGGGCGCGATCTCACTCGTCTCCCGGGGGTCGCTGGAGCGCCTCGCCGAGGCCACCCTCGACGGAGGCCCACCTGAGGTCGTCGACGCCCGGCGGTTTCGGATGCTCATCGAGATCGACGGGGTGGCCGCCCACGAGGAGGACCGCTGGGTCGACTCAGAGCTGACGATCGGGGCTGCCCGCGTGCGCGTCCACGGCCACGTCGGGCGCTGCGTGACGACGACCCGGGCCCCCGACACCGGCACGGTCGACCTGCCGACCCTCAAGATGCTCGCCGACTACCGGCTGCAGGAGCCGACGAGCGAGCCGCTCGGCTTCGGCGTCTACGGCGAGGTGCTGGCGGGTGGCGTCGTGCGGGTCGGCGATCCGGTGTCGGTCGATAGGGTGTCCCCGACATGAGCGAGGTCCCCGCCGACCGGATCACGGTCGCCGTCGCCGATCACGTCGCGACGGTGACCCTCAGCCGCCCTGAGACGCACAACGCGCTGGACATCGCGATGTTCGAGGCGATCCTCGCCACCACCCAGCGCCTCGCCGGTGAGCCCGGGGTGCGCGCGGTCGTGCTGCACGGCGCCGGTCCGAGCTTCTGCTCGGGCCTGGACATCGTCTCGCTGATGTCCCCGGGAGCGGGGGGCTCGAGCATCAGCGAGCGTCTGCAGGAGCCGGTGCCCAACTGGTTTCAGCGCACCTCCCACGACTGGCTCACGTTGGCGGTCCCGGTGATCGCGGCGCTGCACGGCAACGTCTTCGGTGGCGGGCTGCAGATCGCGCTCGGCGCCGACATCCGGATCGCGTCCCCCGACGCCCGCCTGTCGGTGATGGAGGTCAAGTGGGGGCTGATCCCCGACATGGGGATCACCCGCACCCTCCCCCGGCTCGTCGCGATCGACGTCGCCAAGGAGCTCACCTTCACCGGGCGGATCGTCTCGGGGACCGAGGCCGCCGCGCTCGGTCTCGTCACCCGCGTCAGCGACGACCCGCTCGCCGCCGCCCAGAGTCTCGCCGCCGAGATCGCGCAGCGTTCCCCCGACGCGGTGCGCGGCGCCAAGCGGCTCTACGACGAGTCCTGGACCGGTGCCGAGCACGACACGCTCACCCTGGAGGCGGCGCTCCAGCAACGGCTGATCGGCTCCGCCAACCAGCTCGCGGCGGTGGCGTCGGGGTTCTCGCGCGAGCCCGCGACGTTCATCGATCCCTGACCGACCCGCCGTTCGAGAAGCTGGGGAACAGGGACTCGAACCCCAAATTCGACTTCCAGAGAGTCGCGTGTTGCCGATTACACCATTCCCCAGTGCAGTGCAGCCCAGAAGGCGCGCGATGCACTATAGAGCGTTCCGTCCGGAGTTGATGGGAACATACGTTCGTAAATCGAACGCGTTCAGAGAACAGGTCGCCGGCGGCCTTCGGATCAGGCGGTCTCGACGCGTGACGGGGCGTCGGTCCGGCGATGGATCGTCACCGGGATCCCGTGCAGCGGGCGGATCGTCACCGTCGGATCGAGCAGGACCGGCGCGCCGGGGATGAAGTCGAAGCGGAACCGCTGGGCGATCATCGCCGCCAGGATCGTCGCGTTCATCATCGCGAAGCCCTGGCCGACGCAGATCCGCCGGCCGCCGCTGAACGGCAGGTAGGAGAAGCGGGGACGCTGCTTGGGCGCGTCACCGATGAAGCGCCGCGGATCAAAGCCGGCCGGGTTCTCCCAGATTCCGGGATCCCGGTGGGTGGACCAGATCGAGACGAACACGAGCGTGCCCGCGGGGAGCCGGTAGCCGCCGACGACGTCGTCGGCGATCGGCACCCGCTGGACGTGCCACACCGGCGGGTAGAGCCGCATCGACTCCTCAAAGCAGGCGCGCGTCCACGGCAGGTTCTCGACGTCCTCGTTGGTCGGGATGCGCCCCTCCAGGACATCGTCGACCTCCGCCTCCATCTGCTCCCGGGCGGCCGGGTTCTGGGAGAGCAGGTAGTACATCCACGACAGTCCGTGAGCGGTCGTCTCATGACCGGCGGCCGTGAACGTGAGCAGCTCGTCGAGGACCTGCTGACGGTCCATCCGCTCGCCGGTCTCCTCGTCGGTGGCCTCCATGAGCAGCCGCAGCAGGTCGTCCTCGGAGTCGCCGTGCCCGTCGCGCAACCGCTGCTCGATGATGTCGGTGGCGATCCGCTGCAGCACCTCGGCGCTCTGCATCCCGCTGCGGTAGCGGCGGTTCTGGGTGAGCATCGCCGAGCGCATGATCGACATGTGGGGCAGGAACTGGGTCGAGTTGACCGAGGTGGCCCGGGAGATCGCGCCCACCTGATGCAGTGCGTTGCCGAGCGCCGCGCCGAACTCACTCGCTCGGTCGGTGAAGTCGTGGCCGACGAGCGCGCGCCCGACGGTGTCCAGGCCGATGTGGAGGATCTCCTCCGACAGCTCCAGCGGATGGCCGTCGGGCCACTGGCGCTCCCAGGCATCCAGCGCCGAGTCGGCCGCCTGAGCCATGTGATCGGCGAACACGCCCAGGTGGCGTTTGGCGAACATCGGCTGCACGAGCTTGCGCTGCCGCTGCCAGAGCTCACCCTCGCTCGTCACCAGGCCCTTGCCGAGCACCGGCTCCAACAGCTCGTACTGGGTGGACTTGCGGTAGTTGTCCTGATTGCCGAGCAACACGTGGCGGACCGCTTCGGGCCCGCGCACGACGGCGACGTCCTGCAGCCGGGTGCGCATCATCGCCACGTCGCCGTAGCGGTAACCCATCCGGTCCAGGAAGTCCAGGGGTCCCTGCTGACCGGCGAGCACCTGCAGCCAGCGCAGCGATTCACGGCCACGGGGGCCGGGTGGCAACGGGGCGGTGGCCGGCGAGCCCGCCGGGACTTCAGTCGTGCTGGACGCCGAGGCGCCGGTGTCGATCGCTGTCATCAGTGCTCACTCTCCCTGTCGTACGTCCGCAACCGTACGCTCTGGGCGCTGAGACTACTGTGCGGTACGTCAACGTACTGCAGCGCTCAGACGCCGATCGAGTCCAGATCCACCGACAGGTCGCCGAGCGCGTCGGCGAGGTTTGCGGATTCCGACGGGGAGCCACCGAGATCGGTGGCATCGGCGATCAGGCGTCGGGCCGCCTGCAGGTCATCCGAGCGCCCGACGGTGAGCGCACCCTGCACGACGCCGGACTGCAGGTAGAAGACCGTGAACCCACCGCCGTCGAAGGAGCCCCGCACGACCTCGCGGTCCCATTCATAGGCGGGGCCGACGGACTCGATCGACGCCCAGTCGGCGAGATCGGAGAAGAAGTAGGGCACGACGTCGTGGTCGACGCCCTCCCCGAGCATGTTGCGCGCCACCGTTCGGCCCTGGCTG
Organism: uncultured Solirubrobacteraceae bacterium; assembly: GCA_964657875.1. Taxonomy (GTDB): domain Bacteria; phylum Actinomycetota; class Thermoleophilia; order Solirubrobacterales; family Solirubrobacteraceae; genus Palsa-465. The sequence goes on along the minus strand of CAZZWJ010000092.1, from coordinate 1,285 downwards.
AAGGCGACGTCCCAGTGCTCGACGCGCTGGCGGCGGCCACGGCCACCCGCCCCGGACGGGGTGTTGACGACGCTCACGTAGTCGGCGATGTCCCCGGCGGCGAAGATCCCGGCGACCGAGCTGCGCAGCTGGGAGTCGACCGCGACGCCGCCGCTGTCGGCGATCTCCAGCCCCGCCCGGCGCGCGAGGGAGACGTCGGGGACGACGCCGGCGCCGACCACGACCACATCGGCCTCGAGCGTCAGGCCGCCCTCGGTGTGCACGTGGGTCACCCGGCCGTCGGCTCCGGAGAAGCGCACGAGCTTGTCGTCGCCGCGCAGCTCGACACCGTGGTCGGAGAGCGTGGCGGCGAAGAAGGCGCCCGCGGCGTCGCCGAACGTCCGGCTGAGCGGTCGCGACTCCATCATCACCATCGTGCAGTGGGAGCCGAGCGTGGTGAGGGTCGCCGCGACCTCGCTGGCGACGTAGGAGCCGCCGATGAGGACCACGCGCTTGCCGGCCGCCTCCTCGCGGATGCGGTCGGCGTTGGCGAACGTGCGCAGATAGTGGATGCCCTCGAGCTCCGCGCCCGGCACCGACAGCCGCGCGACGTTGGCGCCGGTGGCCAGGAGCGCCTGTCCGAAGCCGATCTCCTCGCCGTTTGAGAGCTTCACCGAGCGCGCCTCGCAGTCCAGCCGCGTCGCCGACGTGCGCAGCCGCAGCTCGATGTCATGCTCGGCGTACCAGTCGCCCGGCACCATGAGCGCGTCCTCCCGGCCCTCGCGGCCCGCCAGATACCCCTTCGACAGCGGCGGGCGGTCATAGGGCGCGTCGGGCTCGCGCCCGGCGATGAGGATCGAGCCCTCGGCCTTCAGGCGCCGCAGCTGGCGGGCGCAGTTGGCGCCGGCGATCCCGCCGCCGACGATCAGGAAGTCGATATCGCGGTCGGGCATGAGCGGGGCCTACCCCTCCAGAGAGGCGGGCAAAAGCCCGGCTACGCCGATTCCTTGACCCCGACGGCGGCGAACCGGGGGGTGATCTCGCTCTCCAGACCGGGGTCGAGGATGAGCAGGACCTGGTCTCCGGCCCGGATCTGGGAATCGCCCTTGGGGACGAAGCCCGCCCCGTCGCGCAGCACCGAGATGATGAGCGAGCCGTCGGGGAGGGTCACCTCGCGCACGAGCGCGCCGGCGGCCTCGGAGCCCTGCCCGACCTCGAGCTCGATGATCTCGAGGTGCTCCTCCTCCAGGGCGAGCAGCTGCACGAGCCCGTACTCGGGCACCTCGTGCTCGATCAGGCGCAGGAT
>CAZZWJ010000091.1:0-9156 GCA_964657875.1 uncultured Solirubrobacteraceae bacterium | reverse complement strand
GGGCGATGGCGCACGACGAGCGCGCGCCGGGCGCGCGTGATCCCGACGGGGACGCCGCCGCGTCGCGTGACCGCGACCAGGATGAGCCGCCGGGCGCTGTCGTCGCGCGGGAGCCGCACGACGGCGCGGGCGCGATGCACGACGCCGAGCGGGATCCCGGCGTCGCCGTCGCCGCGCGCGGCGCTCGCCCGCAGCTGCACGGTCGTGCCCCGCGGCACGCGGACGCGGACCGTGAGGCGCTGCCCGGGGCGGATCGACCGCCGCGGGCGCACGATCTGGGCGCGTGCCAGCCCGGCGTCGCGGGCCGCCACCGTCGTCGCGGTGACCGCGGTGAACGGCTCGGCCCCCGACGAGCTCACGTGCCAGCGACCGGGACGGGGGGAGCGGACGATGACGCCGCCCTGGGTGCCGCGGCGCCCGACGAGGATCCGCCCGTGGTCGACCACCGTCCGCGCGCCGGGGACGCGGGCGGTGTCGACGACGAGACGGCCGCGGGGGTCGCGCAGGGTGAGCGCCCCGGCCGCCGAGCCGGTGCCCGAGACGACGAGCGCCTGGCGCCCCGGCGCCACCGTGACGGCCTGGGTGCGCGGGCGGGCGGCGCGGGCGGCGGGCCCACCCCGCTCGGAGTCGGGCGTGAGCCCGGTGAGCGGCCGGGTCTCGCCGAAGCCGACGTCGGACTGCAGCGAGTCGCCCCACTTCTCGCTCACGGTCGCGCCGAACTTCAGCTTCCAGACCGAGACCTGGGCGCGCGCGCCGGCGCCGATGTCGCTCACGATCGCCTCGGCGCTGGCGAGCGGGCCGATCTGGGTCGGAGGATCCTCCAACCACCCGAACGGCCAGTACTCGTCGATGAACTTGATCGGCGGGCTGGAGGGCCCGAAGACGACGCTCAGCTTCCCCTCGCTGAGGAAGTGCTCGCCGTCGATGCGCAGGTGCGCGTCGCCCTGGATGATGTCGAGCACGTTGATCGTCGCGTCGGCCTCGAACAGCGGCTCGTCGAAGTCCATGATGAGCGTCGCCGTGCCCGACGCGAGCTGGGTCTTGTCGACGTCGAGGGTGAGATCGGCGCCGAGGGTGAGCCGCAGGTCGGCGACGTCGAAGCTGCCCGTCCCCTGAAAGCCGATCCCGACCGCGCGCTTGACCTTGAACGGCCAGCCGCCGTCGAGGCCGAGCCCGATGGTCGCGCTGTGCAGGCCCGCGGCGAGGCCGCTGAGGTCAAACGACCCGCCCGACAGGTAGGTGTCGAACGGGCCCGGGATGCCGTCCCCGGTCGCGTCGAGCTTGAGCGACACGGAATCCAGGCGTCCGTGGCTCACCCCGCCCGCGGCCGTCGCCGCGGCCCCGAAGCCACCGGGCAGCGACAGATCCGCGGCACCGCCGATCGACCACGCGTCCTTTGCCTGGTCATAGTGGAAGTCGAGCGACTTCAGCTCGAACAGCTGGCGCCCGGCGACGGTGAGGGGGATCGCGAAGCCGGAGCTCGTGAGGTCCGCCGTCACCCCATGGGGGCCGACGCCGAGGTCGCCCTGGAAGGCGAGGCCCTGGCCGGCGAACGTGAAGTCGACCGCGGAGGCGATCGTGAGCGTGCCCTGCTGCAGGTCGATCGACACCGACGGGGCGGTGCCGCCGAGGTCGCCGAAGCGCACCGGCACGCCGCCGAGCTTCAGCCCCGAGGCGAGCCCGGGCAGCGTGATGTGGGCCAGGTGGCCGGAGCGCAGGTCGAGCGCCACCCGTCCGAGCGTGAGGTCATAGCCCGAGACGATCGCCCCGAACTGCACCGTGCCGTCGGACCGGATCCGCCCGTCGGCGAGGCCGACGTGCAGTCCGTCGGTCTGCACGAACAAGAAGCCGTTGATCGTCACCCGGCCGGTGAGCGTCGCCGACGCGCCCGAGACGCGCGGCCGGATCCGCGAGCACAGCACGAACGCCCCCGCGCGCGTGCGGTACTCGCCGCTCGCGCAGCGACTCGTCGGCGCGGTGGTGCCGAGCGGCACCGGGGAGGCCTTGGGCGCCTTGACCAGCGGTCCCGGGCGGGTGGCGGTGACGAGATGCACCGGGTCGGTGACCGGCGCGGGCGGCGGACAGCCCGACAGGGTGGTGTCGAGGATGTAGGGCGAGTCGAGCCGGTAGGTCCAGCTCCCGCTCCTCCCGGCGAGCGTCCCGCTCGTCGGCGTCTGGGGGACGTAGCCGAGCTCCTCGCCGCTCCACGGCAGGCTGAAGGCGCCGCCGGCGTCGAGCGTCGTCGCGTTCTGCAGATCGGCGGGCGTCACCGAGCACTGCACCGGGGCGCTCGGACCGAGGTCGGGGTCGGGGGAGAACTCGCCGACGAACGCGCCGCCGCCCCACACCGCGAAGGTCCCCGCGCCCGACGGATCCTGGCGGCTCCACTGCCCGTCGGCGACGTCGGCACGGGCGGCGCCCACCCGGGTGACGGGCACCGCGTACCCGTCCCCCGGGGCGTGATCGGCGTCGTCGGCGGGATCGCAGAAGCGCATGAGCAGGCTGTTGCGGCTCACCGACACCTCCCCGCTCGTCCCGTTGATCTGACCGGCGACCTCCTGGTCATCGCCCGCGCCGACGGCCCCGAAGGCGCCGTCGTCGGCGATCCGGTAGCGGTATTCGCCGTCGGCACCGACGCCGTCGACCGACGGTGCGCCCACCGGACCGGGGTTCGGCGACTGGCAGATCGCGCCCGTGTCGGTCACCTGCGCGGTCGGGCCCTGCCCGATGACCGTCACCGCGACGGTGATCCCGGCGGCGGTGTGGCCCTCGTAGAGCCCCGGGACGGGCGCGGCCCGCGCGACGCCGACGAGCCCCAGCCCGCCGGCCACAATGAGCGCCAGGGTCATGGCCAGGCGCCGGGCGCGCGTCGCAATCCTCCTCGTCACCGCCGCAGCATCCTATCGGCGACCCCGGCTGATTCCGGTCACGGGCGACTCAGGCGCGGGTGAGGCGACTCAGCCGGTCTGGGCGAGCGCGTCGAGGATCAGCTCGGCGCCGGGGAGCACCCCGGGATGCTCACCCATCCAGCTCCACTGCACGACCCCGTCGGGGCCGGTGATGACGAGCGCGCGCTGGGCCATGCCGGCCTCGTGGTAGACACCGAGCGTGCGGCAGGTCGCGCCCTTGGGCTCGAAGTCCGACAGCTGCTCGATGGAGACGCCGAGCTTCTCCGCGAACGCCGTCTGGGACGGCGACGCGTCGCAGGAGACCCCGAAGAGGGTGACGTCGAACGCGCCGAACTCGGCGGCCCGCTCGTCGTAGACGGTCAGCTGGTCGGTGCAGACCGGGCTGAACGCGAACGGATAGAAGACGAGGACCGTCCGGCGGCCCTGCAGGTCGGCCGCGGTGAACTCAGAGCCGTCGCCCCGGCGCAGCGTGAAGTCGGGGACCGGGCTGGCTGCCGCGATCACCAAGAGGGTGATCCCGTCCCTGCGGGGCTCGTCTCGGGAATCAACGGCGCAGACCGAGCTCGCGGATGATCGTGCGGTAACGCTCCAGGTCCTGTCGCTGCAGGTAGTTGAGGAAGCGCCGACGACGTCCGACGAGCATGAGCAGACCACGACGCGAGCTGTGATCCTTGCCGTGCGTGCGCAGGTGATCGGTGAGCTCGTTGATGCGCTCGGTGAGCAGCGCGACCTGGACCTCGGTCTTCCCGGTGTCGGCGGCACTGTCGCCGAACTGGGTGACGAGCTCCTGGGTGCGTTCCTGAGTCAGTGGCATGCGGCCGGTGAGACTAGCAGAGCCCCGGCTCGCTCAGCCGCAGATCGCCCGGGCGTCGGCGACGTCGCGGGCCATCTGCTCAACGAGGGTCTCGGCGCTGTCAAAACGCCGTTCGCCGCGCAGCCGCGCGAGGAAATCCAGACGCAGCTCGCGGCCGTAGAGATCGAGCTGAGCGTCGATGACGTAGGTTTCCACGAGCACCGACAGACCCATCCCGAACGTCGGGCGCACACCGATGCTCACCGCCGCCGGAGCGCCGTCGGCGCGGGCGGCGTAGACCCCGTGCCCGGGGGTCTGCAGCGACTCGTCGGGGATCAGGTTGGCGGTCGGGTAGCCGAGCTCGCGCCCACGCGTCTCACCGTGGACGACCTCGCCGCGCATCTGAAACGGCGCCCCCAGAAAGCGCGCGGCGTGGTCGACCTCACCGGCGGCGATGAGCGCCCGGATGTGGCTGGAGGAGACGATCTCGCCCTCCACCTCGACGAGACGCACGACGCGGGTCTCAAAGCGCGAGTCGGCGGCGAGCATCTCGGTGTCGCCGGCGGCGTCGTGCCCGAAGCGGAAGTTCTCCCCGACCGAGACATGGGTGGCGCCGAGCGTGGCGACGAGGATCTCGTCACAGAACGCCTGCGGGGTCTGGCCCGCGAACGTCTCGTCGAAACGGATCACGACGAGCTCCGTCACGCCGAGGGAGCGCACGAGGTCGGCCTTGACCGCCAGTGGCGTGATCAGCTGCGGCGCTCGCTCGGGGGCGAGCACGCGCAGCGGATGGGGTTCAAAGGTGAGCACCGTGTCGGCGCCGGCGATCACCTCGCGGTGGCCGATGTGGACGCCGTCGAACTCCCCGACGGCGACCCGGCGCGGACGCGGCGTGACGTCGGAGAGCTCGGTGATCCGCATCTGCCCAGAGGCTACCCCGGCGGCCGCCGACCGAGGTCAGCCGCGCAGGCCGACGGTCGGCGCGAGGACCGGCGGCTGGCCGGGATCGACGCCCGCGCGGACCTCGCCGATGGCGACCGGCCCGTCCGGGTCGGAGATGCGCACCGAGACGCCGGGCGCGGGCGTCGGGATCCCGGACTCCGCGCCCACGTCAAGCCGCCGGCCGTGGGCGATGTGGCGGCCCGCGTCGGCGCCGAGGCGGACCTCGGGCAGGAACCCGAGCGCGTCGAACAGCGCGATCGGGCGGTCGGGGTCGGCGGCGCTCACCTCGAAGGGACCCACCGCGGTGCGCCGCAGCGCCTCGCAGTATGCGTCGCCGAGGTCGGCGATCAGCGAGCGCACGTAGGTGCCGCTCGAGCACTCGATCAGAAACGTGCGCCGGGCGCCGTCGGGCGAGCGGGAGAGCTCCGAGAAGCGGCGGACCGTCACCTCGCGCTCGGGGAGGACCACCGTCTCCCCGGCCCGGGCCCGGGCGTAGGCGCGGCGCCCGTCGACCTTCACCGCCGAGTAGGCGGGTGGGCGCTGGCGCATGGTGCCGGTGGGCAGCTCGAGCGGGCCGTCGGGCACGCGACCCGTCACTGAGATCTCGCCCTCGGGATCCCCGGTGCTCGAGACCGCGCCGAAGCGGGCGACCGTCTCATAGCGCTTCTCAAGCGCCATCAGGAAGCGCTGGGCGCGGGTGGCCCGGCCGACGAGCACGAGCAGCAGGCCGGTGGCGAACGGATCCAGGGTGCCGGCGTGGCCGACCTTCGTGCGTCGCGGGAGCTCCCGGCGGATCGCGGCCACCACGTCGTGGGAGGTGACGCCCGGCGGCTTGTCGCAGACGAGCACGTAGTCCCCTGGAGGACGCACCGCGGTCGCGATCAGCGCGGCAGTCCCGTCGAGCGGTCGTTGGGGGCCGTGCCCCCGACCGGAAGTGCAGTTGGGGGGTCGTTTGGGGGCGTGCCCCCCAACTGAGCGCCCAGCTCCTCACGCAGGAACCGCACGAGCTCGTCGTGCGTGAGCGCCGTCGAGAACCCGGCGGCCTGCTTATGCCCGCCCCCGCCCTGGGCGCGGGCGATCACCGAGACGTCGATCCCGTCGCTGCCCGAGCGCAGCGACACCTTGCGCAGCCCGGCGACCTCCGGCCCCCCGAGCCGGTCGCGGATGAGCGCTGCGATCTGGGTGCCCTGGACTGAACGCAGGTGGTCGATGACGCCCTCGGAGTAGCTCTCCTCGGCGTCGGAGTCGGAGAAGTCGGCGGCACTGAGCGCACTCAGCGTCAGCCGCCCACCGTCGTGGCGCTCGACGTTGGCCAGCCCCCGGGCGAGCAGCGCGAGCTTGCCGTAGGGCACGTCCTCATAGACGCGGCGGTACACGTCGTGGACGTCGACGCCGGCGGCGATCAGGTCGGCGGCCATGAGGTGGGCGCCGACGCCGGTGTTCTCGTACATGAAGCGCCCGGTGTCGGTGATCAACCCGACGTACAGGGCCTCGGCGACCGTCTGAGACGCGGTGACCCCGAGCTCGCGCATGAGCGTCCACACGATCTCCGCGGTGCAGGAGGCGTCGTCGACGACGAGGTTGACCGTCCCGAAGCGGGTGTTGTCGTGGTGATGGTCGATGTTGAGGATGTGCAGGCCCGCCGCCGCTCCGAACGCGGCGGCCGGGTTGCGCTGCAGGTTGCCGCAGTCCAGGAACACGAGCGTGCGCTCGGCGAGATCGTGCGGGGTCTCGGTGACGAGGTCGGCGAGGGCGAAGAACGCGTACTCCTCGGGGAGCGGCAGGTCGCGCTCGCCGATGAACATGAGGCAGTCCTTGCCGATCGCCGACAGGATTCCCTGCATCGCGATCAGCGACCCCAGCGCGTCCCCGTCGGGGTTCTCGTGGGTGACGACGAGGAACTTCTCGGCGCCGCGCAGCTCCTCGAGCAGCTGCGATCGCTCCCGCTGCGCGCCGTCGGACACCGCGCCGCTCACCCGTGATCCTCGGTCTCGGGGACGGGATCGGTCGCCGCCTCGGGCTCCGGGCCGGGGGCGACCTCGAGATCGCTGTGACCCGCTTGCGGATAGCGGTCTCCGACTTGGTCGAGCAGCTCGGAGATCCGCATCCCATGGTCGACCGACTCGTCGTAGTGGAAGCTGAGCGTCGGCGTGTGCTTGAGCCGCAGCTCGGTGGCCAGCCGTCGCTGCAGGTAGCCGTGGGCGGAGCGCAGCCCGTCGATCGACTCCTCGCGGGCCTCGGCGTCGCCGAGGACGCTCACGTACACGCGAGCATCCCGGAGGTCGGGGCTGGTCTTGACGGAGGTGACGGTCACGAAGCCGACGCGAGGGTCCTTGAGGTCGGTGGCGATCGCATCGGAGAGGACCGTTCGCATGGCCCCATCGACGCGACGCATCCGACCCCCGCGCATCATATCTCCCGAGATCCGCGGCGACGCGGCCGTTCAGGACGCGAGCTCGCGCTCGACCTGGCGGGTCGTGTAGGTCTCGAGCATGTCGCCGTCCTTCACATCGCCGTAGTCGCGCAGCACGATGCCGCACTCATAGCCGCTGGCGACCTCCCGGGCGTCCTCGTTGAAGCGGCGCAGCGAGGCGATCTCCCCCGACCAGACGACGGTGCCGTCCCGGACGAGACGGACCTTGGAGCCGCGGGTGATCGTGCCGTCGGTGACGTAGGAGCCGGCGATCGTGCCCACGCGCGAGGCGCGGAACGTCTGGCGCACCTCGGCGGAGCCGAGGGCCTCCTCGACCTCCTCGGGAGCGAGCATTCCCTGCATCGCGAGTCGCAGCTCGTCGATCGCGCGGTAGATCACCGAGTAGGAGCGGATCTCCACACCCTCGCGCTCGGCGATCGAGCGGGCGTCGCCGACCGGGCGCACGTTGAAGGCGAGGATGATCGCCTGCGAGGCGGCGGCGAGCATCACGTCGGACTCGGTGACCGCGCCCACGGCGCGCCGGATGACGTTGACCGAGACCTCGTCCTGGGGCAGCTTGGCGATCTCGTCCTCGATCGCCTCCAGCGACCCGGCGACGTCGGCCTTGAGCAGCAGGTTGAGCTCCTGCAGATCGGAGCCGAAGATGTTCTCCAGCGAGACGCGCTTGCCCTTCGACACCCGGGCCAGCGACTCGGCCTTCAGGCGGGTCGCCCGCTCACCGGCCAGCGACCGGGCGCGGCGCTCGTTCTCGACGGCGTGAACGTGCTCGCCGGCCTCCGGGACGCCGTCGAAGCCGAGCACCTCGACCGGCTCCCCGGGCAGCGCCTGGCCGATGCGCGCGCCGGTGTAGTCGACCATCGCGCGGACCCGGCCCCAGGCGGCGCCCGCCACGAGCGCGTCGCCGACGTGCAGGGTGCCGCGGCTGATGAGGATCGTCACCACGGGGCCACGGCCGGGATCGAGCTTGGACTCGATCACGGTGCCCGAGGCGGCGGCGGCGGGGTTGGCCTTCAGCTCCTCGACCTCGGCCATCACGATCAGCGTGTCGAGCATGTCCGACAGACCCTCGTGGGTCTTGGCCGAGACGTTGACGAACTCGGTGTCCCCGCCCCATTCGACGGGCTGCAGGCCGAGTGCGCTCATCTCGGTGCGGACGCGGTCGGGCTGAGCGCCCTCCTTGTCGACCTTGTTGACGGCGACGAGCATCGGGACGCCCGCCTCCTTGGCGTGATCGATCGCCTCCTGGGTCTGTGGCTTGACGCCGTCGTCGGCGGCGACCACGATGACCGCGATATCGGTGACCTTCGCGCCGCGGGCGCGCATCGCGGTGAACGCCTCATGGCCGGGGGTGTCGAGGAACGTGACGGTGTGGCCGTCATGACTGACCTGGTAGGCGCCGATGTGCTGGGTGATGCCGCCCGCCTCGCCGGCGGCGACCTGGGTCTCCCGCACCGCGTCCAGCAGCGACGTCTTGCCGTGGTCGACGTGACCCATGATCGTCACCACGGGCGCACGGGAGACGAGGTCGTCCTCGGCGTCGTCATAGGCGGGGTCGGTGACCTCCTCGTCCTCGGAATGGACGATCTCGACCTCCTTGCCCAGCTCGCTGGCGAGCAACTCGATCGAGTCATCGGACAGCGTCTGGGTGAGCGTCTTCATCTCACCGAGCACCATCAGCTTCTTCATCACCTCGGGCACGGGCACGTTCAGGTACTCCGCGACGTCCTTCACCGTCGAGCCGGAGTTGATCTGGATCGCGCTGTCGTCGACCTTGAGCTGCGTGGGGCGCGACTCGGCTTCCTCGTCATAGACACCGCGACGGCGCCGTCCGCGGCGCTGACGGCGCGGGGGCTGGTTGACCGGTCCACCGCCGGGGCCACCCGGACCGCGGCGGGCCGCCTGGGAGTCGATGACCACCCGGCGCCGGCCGCCGGAGCTGGCCGCGGGGGCGCGTTCGCCCTGCAGCGAGTCGCGGGTGGGACGCTCACGTTTGGAGGGGTCACCGGAGGCATCGGTGCTCGCCCCGTTGGCGGTCGCCGAACCACCGTTCTGGGCCCGAGCGGCCTTCTCCGCCTTCG
>CAZZWJ010000090.1:452-9440 GCA_964657875.1 uncultured Solirubrobacteraceae bacterium | reverse complement strand
CGGCCGGGGATCGCGGTCGGAGTGACGGCCGTCGGACTCGGCTGGTTCGGGATCCCCGCGCTCAGCTCCCGCTCGTGGCTCGTCGCCGCCGACAACGCCGACGCGTCGGGGTTCGGGCCGCGGGGTGAACGGGTGCTCGGGGTGCTCTCGCGGTTCGTCATCCAGACGCCGTGGCCGCTCGCGGTCGCGGCGATCCTCGCCGTCGGAGTCGGCGCGTGGCGACGGGATCGCACGACCCTCGGTCTCGCCGGATGTGTCGTGGTCTGGATGGCGGTCGAGGTCGGCTTCGGACTGCACGGCTGGCCGGCGCTCGGGCGCTACATGTTCGAAGCCTCCGCGGTCGTGATCGTGCTCGGGGCCGGGTTCGTGGGACGACTGCTCGCGCCGGACATCGGCGGCGATGGCGTCCGCAGCGGGCTCGCCGCGGCGGTCGGGATCACGATCCTCGCGGGGACGATCCCGTTCCTCGTGACCCAGGGCCAAGCCGCCCGCTCAGACCTCCTCACCCAGCGCGCCCGGACCGCGCGGATCCAGGCGCTCGGCGCCGTGATCGACCGGCTCGGCGGCCCCGCGGCGCTGCGCGGCTGCGGCGAGGCGCTCGCCGACAACGACCTCGCGGTCCAGACGCTGCTCGCCTACGACCTGGGCGAGAACGTCAACCGGATCGGCTTCAAGCTCCCCCAGCCCGGTCACCCCGACAACCCGATCGTCGTCTTCACCCCCCAGCGCGGCGGCGGCTGGACGGTGCGCACCGAGCGCCAGCGGACGGTCGCCTGCCGGCGGCTGCGCGCCGGCTGAGTCGAACATCAGCCGGGAGCGGCGCTCAGCGGTCGGGGCGCTGCGGGTAGACGTCGTCGATCGTGGTCAGCGCCCGGTAGGGCACGTCGGGACCGGCGGCGGCCCTGATCGCGTCCGCGCCGCCGGCGAGGCGGTCGCAGATCGCGAGCACGCCGCACACGGTGAAGCCCTCGGCGCGGATCGCCTCCAGCGCGCGGATCGTCGAGCCCCCGGTGGTGACGACGTCCTCGACGAGCAGGCAGCGGTCCTCGCCCGACAGCGGCGGCCCCTCGATCCGCCGGGCGAGCCCGTGCGCCTTGGCCTCCTTGCGCACGAAGAACGCCTTCACGTCGGCGCCCCCGCAGAGCGCCGCGCAGGCGATCGGGTCCGCGCCCATCGTCATCCCGCCGACCGCGGTCGCGCCCCACTCACGGGCCGCGGTGGCGACGAGGACGCCGAGGGCGGTGAAGCCCTCCGGCAGCAGGATCGCGCGCTTGGCGTCGACGAGATACTGGGCGACCGCGCCGCTGGTGAGCGTCACCTCGCCGATGACGAGCGCGTGCGCGCGCAGCTCGACGAGCAACCGCCCACGCGCGTCACCGTCAGACACTGCCGTTGGGCGCCCCGTAGACATCGACCCAGTCGCCGATCGCCAACCAGTCGAACGCCGAGATCGCGTCGGAGATCGGCAGCCGCATGCAGCCGTGGCTGGCCGGGTAATTCGGCGCCGGGTCATAGCCGTGGATCGCGTATCCGCGGATGAAGAAGTCCGAGTAGTACATCCCGTCGGGCAGGTAGCCGGGCGTGCGCTCGTAGACGCGGTAGTTGCCGAGGATCGTCGGCGTCGAGGGCTTGCCGGAGCTCATCGGATAGATCTCCTGGACCTGGGAGCCGTTGACGAGCGCGACCAGCTGGTCGGAGAGGTCGCCCTCGGCGTGGCGGCCGTTGTGCGGGTAGCGCACGGTGAAGCTGCCCCGCCCGTCGAGCAGCGCGGTGAGCGTCGCCGGATCCAGCGCCGCCGAGGTGCCGCGACCGATCAGCCGGTGGTAGGCCTCGATCGCCAGCTGCGTCTGCAGATCCCACTTGCCCGACTGCGGGAGGTAGAGGTGGCGGACGATCAGCCGCTGCTGCACGAGCGCGGTGAACAGCGACGATGAACTCGAGGCCGGCACCACGACGACGCCGCGCCCCGCGGTGAACCAGTGCATCCGCGCGTCCCGTCGGTGGACGACGGTGAGGTGCAGGATGCCCGCCTGCGGAGCGGTCACCGTGCCGGTGAACGTCCCCGAACGACCGCCGTGGGCCGGCCGCACCCGCAGCGACTCCCGGGCCACGCGCCGCGTGCCGACCGAGGCGGTGAGCGTCACCCGCTGGCCGGGGGCGTAGCGGCTGACGTAGCCGCTCACCGTGATCGCGCGGCCCGGCACGTCGACCGTCCGGCGATCGACGAAGAACGCGTCGTAGAGATAGAGCTTCGCCGACGCGGTGACGGCCGGGGCCGGCCGGTGACGGGTGGGGTGCGAGGTCTTGGCGAGGGCGCCGCCGGCGAACCCGGCGAGCGACACCGTCGCGGCCGCGATGGCGGCGGTGGCGGAGAGCAGGAGGCGGCGCATGACGCGCAAGTAAATCACCGTCACGGCCCGGGGCCGTCGACGCTGCGGCGGGGCGCTCCGCCGGGGGGCTCGCGAGCGCACCCAGCCGCAGGGGCCGCTCAGGCGAGCGCCGGGCTGCGGGCGCCGAACGGTCCCACGATCACCGCGACCACCAGCCACGAACCGACGATCAGCGCCGCGCCGGCGCCGAGGCTCCAGTGCAACTGCGCCGCGAGCGCGAGTGAGTTGTTCGCGCTGTGCAGTGCCATCCCGGGGTAGACCGAGCGCGTGCGCCACCGCACGAGGCACAGCACGAAGCCCAGGAAGCCGAGCGGGATCAGGTACTCGGTATTCGCCGAACCGGTGTGCGCGAGGCCGAACAGGATGCCGACGATCACCGCCGCCACCCACGGCCCGAGGTCACGTCCGGCCAGCGACACCGGCAGCTTGCGCAGCGTGCCGAACAGGAAGCCGCGGAAGAACGTCTCCTCACACACCGGAGCGATCACGCACACGAACGCGGCGGTGCCGACGACCGCCCACGAGCTCGTGTGCAGGCCGAAGCTCGAGGGCAGGTTGTCGTTGGCGTGCAGGGAGAACACGCTCGCGTAGACCGCGGTGAGCACGTAGTAGAGGACGGCGGCGGCGATGACCGCGGCGATCGCTCCCGGCAGGTGGGCCCGGCGGAAGCCCAGCAGCGCGGGCCGGGCCCCGCCGGCGAAGAAGGCAACGCCGATCGCCGCCGCGATGAACCCGATGTCGAACACGATCGAGCCGACGATCTCGGTCGCCGGGGTGGTGGAGCCATTGGCGCCCGAACCGATCCCGAACACGATCGTCGTCATGATCTCGGCCACGACGAAGCCGGCGATCAGGCCGACCGGTGCGGCCCAGAGCTTCCAGGGGGGAACGTCTTCGGCGGTCGAGCGCATCGTCAGGGAGGTTACGGTCCCCCCTCCGGCACCTCGGCCGCCGTCGAGGCCATCACCGCCGCCAGCTCATGAAGCCCGGCGATCCGCCTCGGCCCCGCCGCCGGCGCCCGCGTGTCGCCGTCGCCCGCCCGGTCCAGCAGCACCGCCGGGATGCCCGCCGCCCGCGCACCGGCGACGTCCTCGGCGAGCGAGTCGCCGACGTGCACGCACTGCGCCGCGCGGACGCCCGCCCGCTCCAGCGCCCGCGCGAAGATGACCGGGTCGGGCTTGCGGGCGCCGACCGCCGCCGAGGTGATGACGCCGTCGACGAGCGTTGCGAGGCCGACCCGCTCGAGCACCCCGCCGAGTGACACGTCCCAGTTGGAGACGACGATCACCCGGGCTCCCGCCTGTCGCACGTCGGCGAGGGCGGCGGGCGCGTCGGCGAAGGCGCTGAACCGCAGCCCGCCGAGCAGGGCCGCGGTGATCGCGTCCAGGTCGGCCTCCACCCCGAGCGCGTCGCGCAGGACGGCCGCACAGTCACGGTGCAGGGCGGCGAGCCCGGGGGCGTCTGAGCCCCGTTGCATGTGGACGCGGTAGTAGGCGATCTCCCCGCGCAGGCCGGCGGCGGCCCGCTCCGGGGTGACCTCGATGCCGCAGTGCTCGCGCAGGGCGTCGACGAGGCCGGCGACCGGATCCCGCAGTCGCACGAGCGTTCCCATGGCGTCGATGAGGAGGGCGCGTCGTTGCACGAGCACGTGCGATCGTGCCACCTGGCAGGAGCGAGAGCCGGCGAGCCGAAACAGGCCCACAGCTACACTGGATCGGCTCAGGCACGGGGTGTGGGGCCGCCGCGGCTGAGGCTGAGACTCCACCACCATGAGCCGACGCGATCGACAGCGCCGACGGCGGCGCCACCGAGGATCCCCTGTTCGACGCGTGTTCGCGCTGGGCGGAGTGCTCGTCATCTCGGTACTCGTGGTCGGCGGGCTGGCGATCGCCGGCTGGGTGATCAACGTCGCGCATTCGGCGCCCAACCTCTCCCAGGTCAAGGCCGTGACCCGGGGAACGCCGTCGGAGGTGTTCGCCGCCAACGGCGCGTCGATGGGCTACATCTACTCGCCCGACATTCACACGCCGGTGTCCGGCAAGACGCTGCCGCTGGTGCTCAAGCGGGCGACGGTGGCCGTCGAGGACCGCCGGTTCTACCACCACGGCGCGTTGGACTACCAGGGCATCCTGCGCGCGGCGATCAAGGACGCCGCCCACGGTTCGACCGCGCTGCAGGGCGCCTCGACGCTCACCATGCAGCTCATCGACAACGAGTACCTGCCGAACAAGTACCGAACCGCCCGCGCTCGCCACGACCTCCGGTACAAGATCGTGCAGGCCAAGCTCGCCGAGCAGCTCGAGGCCAAGCACTCCAAGAACTGGATCCTCGCCAGCTACCTCAACAGCGTCCCCTACGGCACGGTGCGCAACCAGACCGCCTACGGCGCCGCGGCGGCATCCTCGATGTTCTTCGACAAGCCGGTCGGCAAGCTCGACCTCGCCCAGGCGGCGCTGCTCGCCGGCCTGCCCCAGGCGCCCTCGGAGTACAACCCGTTCCTCTACCCGGCGGCCGCGCGCCAGCGCCGGGCGCACGTGCTGCAGACGATGGTCCAGGCCGGTGACATCACCCAGAGCCGCGCGGACGCGGTCGCGCGGGGACCCCTCGAGGTCAAGCACGACAACGGCTACTCGCGCCAGGAGGACCCGTACGTGTTCACCTACGTC
Source organism: uncultured Solirubrobacteraceae bacterium (assembly GCA_964657875.1). GTDB lineage: Bacteria > Actinomycetota > Thermoleophilia > Solirubrobacterales > Solirubrobacteraceae > Palsa-465. Next base: position 4,384 of record CAZZWJ010000090.1, on the reverse strand, counting down.
GAGCAGCAGGTCGCCCATGACCTGTGCCCGCACTCACCTGGCCACTGCGAGCCGCTGATCCGCGGCGGACTGAAGATCTACACGACGATCGACCTGCACAAGCAGGCGGAGGCGACGGCGGCGATCGCCGATCACAAGTCGCTGTTCGCCATCGACGGTGGCCCGGGGGTCGGTTCGGGCCTGGCCTCGGTGGACTCGGCCACCGGCGACATCGAGGCGATCGCGACCTCGGGCAGCTTCGCCCAGACGAAGCTCGACTACGCGACCTCGGCGATGCGTCAGACCGGCTCGGCGTTCAAGGTGTTCGCGCTGATGCAGCTCATCCACGACGAGAAGGCCGACCCGAACTCGACCTACTACACCTCCCGGCCGCTCGCCGCCGGATGGCTGCCCGCCGACCCGACGTGGTCGGTGCACACCGACACGAACACCTACAACGGCTCGATCAACATCACGACCGCGACCTGGCTGTCGGACAACACCGTGTTCGCACAGCTGTCGGCCGATATGGGCAACACCACGCCCGGTGACAAGCTCGACCAGCTCGCCCACGCGATGGGCATCACCTCGACGCTCACCGGCAACCCGTCCGAGGTGCTCGGCGGCCTCACCTACGGCACGACGCCGCTGCAGATGGCCGACGCCTACGCGACGATCTCCGACGGTGGCATCCATCACACCCCGACGATCATCGGCAAGGTCGTCGCCCCCGACGGCTCGTCGACCGACTTCGGCCACCCGAAGGGCACGCGCGTGTTCTCCTATGCCGAGAGCTACGTCGCCGACGAGGTGCTCAAACAGGTCCTCTCCCACCCCGGGGCGACCGCCTACGGCTCGAGCTACGGCTGCCCGGCGGCCGGCAAGACCGGTACCGCCAACAACCTCGCCAACGCGTGGTTCGTCGGCTACACGCCGAAGGTCTCCACCGCGGTGTGGGTCGGCAACCCGAAGGGCGACAGCATCGCGATGAGCGACGGGTTCGGCGGGATTCTCGCGGCGCCGGTGTGGAAGCAGTACATGGAGTCCACCGACGGCGGCTACTGCGGCGACTGGACCGCGCCCGCGAAGCCGTTCGTCGGCCAGGCGTTCGTCGGCGCCCACTCGTCGACGAACGTCCCGGCGGCGCCGTCTCCGAACGCCTATTCGTCGACGACGGCGAGCGCGACGAGCACCACCTCGACGACCTCCGCGGCCCCGGGGAGCACCGCGACGGCGACGACGCCGACGGCGCCGAGCGGCGCGGGCGCGGGCGCCGGGGTCAGTGGCGGGGGCGCGGCCGCGACCGGCGGCGCGGCGCCGAACGGCTGACCGCGCGGCGGCGTGCCCCGGACGGGGGGCTTGTCGCGGCTGGTAGCCTCGTGGCGCGGGCGCCGCGTTCGTGGCTGCCCGGACAAAAGGACACCGCACCCGTATGCCGAAGGAAGAGAAGGTCGAGCTGGAAGGCGAGGTCGTCGAGGCTCTGCCCAACGCGATGTTCCGCGTGAAGCTCGACAACATGGATCGCACCGTGCTCGGCCACGTCGCCGGCAAGATGCGCCGCTTCCGGATCCGCATACTGCCGGGTGACCGCGTCCGGGTCGAGCTGTCGCCCTACGATCTGGACCGCGCCCGGATCGTCTACCGCCACCGCTGAGCGGTCGGGCCGGACCGGGGCGCGCGGTGCGCGAGCTCGCCCTGATCGAGGCGATCGAGCGCGTGCTCACGCCCGGGGCGACGGTCACCGATGGCGACGGGCCACGGCCGGGGCGCGTGATCCGCTCCCTCGGCGACGACGCCGCCGTGGTGCGCGCCGGCGGCGCCTACGCGGTCACCTCCGTCGACACCGTCGTCGACGGCATCCACTTCCGGACAGGTGAGCTCAGCTGGTCGGAGATCGGCCATCGCGCGCTGGCGAGCGCGCTGTCGGACCTCGCGGCGATGGCGGTCGGCGGCGGCGAGGCCTACCTCGCCCTGGCGCTCCCGCCGCAGACCGCGCACGCGGACGCGCTCGCGCTGCTCACCGGGGCCGCCGCGGTCGCGCGGGCCCACGGGGTCAGCCTGTGTGGCGGCGACGTCTCGCGCTCGGCGACGCTCACGGTGAGCGTGACCGTCGTCGGCTGGGCGAATGACCCGGCGCTGATCATCGGTCGCGACGGCGCCCGTCCGGGTGACCTCGTCGCGGTGACCGGCGAGCTCGGCGGCTCCGGTGCGGGCCTCGCCCTGCTCGAAGGCCGGGTGTCCGCCGCCCGGGCGGGTCTCGGCGAGGCGCAGGCGGCGACGCTGCGCGACCGCTACGCCCGGCCGCAGCCACGGTTGGCGGCGGGTCGCGCGCTCGCCGCGGTCGGCGCGCGAGCGCTCATCGACCTCTCCGACGGCGTCGCCACCGATGCGGGCCATCTCGCCCGGCGCAGCGACGTCGTCGTCGAACTGGCGGCGGCACGACTGCCGCTGCAGGCCGGGGTCGCGGAGGTCGCGGGCGCCCTCGGCGCGGACGGCGCCGACTTCGCGGCGAGCGCCGGTGAGGACTACGAGCTGTGCGCGTGCCTGCCCGCCGGTGCCCGGCAGAGCGCCGAGGCGGCGTTCGCAGCCGACGACGGCCTGCCGTCGCTCACCTGGATCGGCGTCGTGCGCCCCGCCGACGGCGCTCCCGGGGTGCGGTTCAGCGACCGCGCGGCGCCCCTCTCGGGCTTTGAGCACTAGCGCGCTGTGGCGCCCCTCAGTCGGGGTCGGTCCGGCGCGGCTCTCGCGGTCCCGGAGGTCGCCCGATCAGCCGGCGCAGGATCGCCTCGGCGACCGCATGGCTGTCCACCTCATATTCCCCACGGTCCACCTGCTGCTGTAGATCGTTCATTCGCATCCGATGTGCGGGTCCTTCCTCTATCGGTGTCTGGCGGAGCATGCTGACCTCTGTCTCGGCACCCGCGGAGGTCGGCTGGATGGACTTCGCGGGGGCTGGACGGGTATTCAATGAGCCCTGAAAAGCGGTAGGACGGCTTACCGTATGCCGGTGCGGGCGAGCGCCGGGCCTCGGGGGGTGACCGAGGCCAGCCGGGCGAAGATGATCAGTCGGTGGGTGGCGCTGTAGATCGGGTCACACGCCGACAGCACGAGCTGGTCGTGGCCGACGTCGTTGACCACCGAGACATCGGTGGGGAGCACGATCTGCTGGCGCTGCGTGCGATACGTGAAGACGCCGTAGGGCATCGTGACGACGATCCGATCGCCGGGCCGGAGGTGGTTGAGGAAGCGAAACGGCGCCAGGTAGGTCGTCCGGTGCCCGGCGATCGCGACCGTCTGACCCATGCCCGGCAGCGCGGTGGCCGGATAGTGACCGGGTCCGGCCTCGAGGTCACCGGTGTCGGTCCCCTGCACGATGTTGTAGGTGTGACCGATGCGCGGGATGTCGATCTGGCCGATCGCGACACCGTTGTGCACGCGGGCGAGATCCGCCCGGGCCAGATAGGCGATCCGGGCGCGGCTGGAGGTGAGCCTGTCGACGGTGTGACTCTGACGAGCGGTGAGCGGCGCGGTCCGGTAGCTGAGGTACACGCGGCTCGTGTCACCGGAGCGGATCAGGCCGATCGCCGCCGTCACCGGCTCCTGCCAGAGCAGGGTGATCCCCCCGTCGACGAGCAGCAGCAGCCCCGCGAGGATGAGGACCGAGGAGATGTCACGAAGCAGCCGGCGCACAGGAGGCGATTGTGTCAGGCGCGCTCAGCGGCGCAACGCGGACTTCGTGCCCCCGAGCGATCCCGGTCCGGCATAGCCGATGGGGCCGCGCACGCTCACCGGGGTCACGACCGGCTCGTCGCGACGCGCCGCGACTTCGGCACCACGGGACTGGCCGGCGCCGCGGCAGCCGTGGGCTGCTGCTGCACGTTGTACATGTTGCGGATCTGGTCGTACAACTGCTGCGCCGCGGGCGGCAGGCGCCGGCCGACGCGATGGATCAG
>CAZZWJ010000090.1:0-442 GCA_964657875.1 uncultured Solirubrobacteraceae bacterium | reverse complement strand
AGCACGACGATCGTGGCGCTCAGCAGGCAGCCCAGCGCGATCGACCACTCGATCGCCGCCAGCCACGACGTGGCGTGGCCGCTGAGCAGCAGCACCGCCTCCCAGGCCAGCGGCCCGGCGCCGAACCCGAGCAGATGGGCGTAGTAGACGACGAGCCCGACCGTCGGCAGCAGGCCCGCCGCGATCATCACCACGCGGGCGATCGCGGGCAGCGGCAGGTCACGGTCAAGCGCCCACAGCCACAGGTGCAGCGCCGGGATGAGCAGCGCGGCGGCGAACGGATCGGCGATCCACACGAGCGCGACGACGACACACATGACGAGCATCGTCGCGGCGGCGCCGGCGTCGTGGGCGGCGCTCTCGTCGCCGTCGCGCTCAAGCGCCGTGAACGCCGGGCGGATGAGCATCGCGCAGGCGAGTGCGGCGAGCAGCGCGAGCACCA
>CAZZWJ010000089.1:0-9565 GCA_964657875.1 uncultured Solirubrobacteraceae bacterium | reverse complement strand
AGTGATCTGTGGCCGGGCGCCGGCTGGGGGGTCATCGACGCGCTCGGGACGCCCAAGGCGCCCTACCACGCACTCACCCGCGCGTTTGCGCCGCGCACCGTGCGACTGTGCGATCTCGGCCTCAACGGGCTGGTCGCCGATGTCTTCAACGACGGCCCCGACCCGCTGAGGGCGACGCTCAGGCTCGCGGTCTACGACCTGCGGGGCCTCGAGCTCGCCGCCCACGCGGCCGTCTCGGTGGACGCCGTCGACCTGCTCGGCGGATTCTGGGACCTCACCGCCGCCTATCGGTTTTCCCCGCGGGCTCAGGACGCGGTGCTCGCGACGCTCACCGATCCCGACGGCCGGCGGCTCGGGCGCGCTGTGCACCTGCCCGGCGGTCCCGCCCGGGCGCGCACCGCCGGGCCCCGCCTGTCCGCGATCGCCCGACCGGCTGCCGCGGGGTGGAAGCTCGACGTGAGCGCCGCGGAGCTGGCGACGTTCGTCGCTCTCGACGTGCCGGGGATGACCGCCTCGGACTCGTGGTTTCACCTCGCCGCGGGGGAGACGGTCCAGATCGCGCTCACGGGTGAGGGTCCGCCGGAGGGCAGCGTGCGGGCGCTCAACGGCGTCACGGCGGTGCGGATCCGCCGTGAGGGACCGTGACCGTCGACTACGACCACGACCGCGACCTCGCCCGGCGCGAGCTCGGTGAGTCGGCGGTGCTGTGGGCCGGAGCCGACGGGGTGACGGTCTCCGAGCACGGCTGGGCGGCGTTCAGCGGCCTCGCCTCGGTCGATTACAACGTGGTCTTCAGCGACGGCGGGGGGGACGCGCTGGACGGCTGCGTGGAGCGGATCCTCGCGGCCCGGGTCCCGACGGTCCTCATGGTCGCCGGGCCGGCGCTCGCCGAGGTCGGGCGCCTCGTCGCCCGCAGTTGGGTGTGCATCGGCGCCACCCCGGTGATGGGCGTCGCGCTCGACGGCCCGATCATCGCGGCGGCCGGAATCGGTGAGCCGGCAGCCCGCCGCCTGGCGGCTTCCGACCTCGACTCCGCGCGGGAGCTGATCGCCGACGTCTTTGAGATCTCCGGCGACCAGGCGCGGGTCGCGCTGCCCGACAGCGTCGACGGCCGCGATCCGGCCCAGTCGGCGTGGGCGGCGTTCGACGCCGAGCAGCGTCTGTGCGCCTGCCTCGCGCTCGTGCGGGTCAGTGACAGCGCCGTCGTGTGGTCGATGGCGACCGCCGTGGACCGTCGCGGTGAGGGTCACGGTCGCCGCGCGCTGAGCGCGGCCCTGCGGGCGGCCCACGCGCAGGGTGCGACCCGCTCGATCCTCTACGCTTCGCCGGACGGTGACCCGTTCTACCGTCGGCTCGGCTACGCCGAGATCGAGCGTTGGCAGATGTGGTCTCGTCCGCGGTGGGTCCTCGGCCGCGCGTGAGCGGGGGACCCGAGGAGATCGCCCGCGGCCTCAAGGGAATCGACCGAGATGCCGATTCAGGCCACCTGTCTGTTTGCGAACGGCGGCAATGGACGCATATCTTTAACCGGCACGGCCGCGCCTGCGGCTACCACCACTCGTGGAAGGGTGTATCGATGGACTTCGATCAGACGGTCTCCGCTGTCCGGGACGTGCTCGCGCAGCACGCGAGACTGCCCGTCGACCCGGCGACACTCGGCCCCGACGATGACCTCTTCGAGGCGGGTATGAGCTCTCACGCGAGCGTGAACGTGATGCTCGCCCTCGAGGACAGCTTCGACGTGGAGTTCCCGGATTCGATGCTCACCCGCAGCGCGTTCGCGTCGATCGGCGCGATCGCCGACGGGGTCAGCCGGCTTCAGGGGGAGCCGGCCGCCGGATGACCACGACCACGGTGGCGCCCGTCGACGCAGACGCCGGATTCATGGAGGCGATCAAGGAGGTCGCCCGCATCGCGGCCACGCACGCCGCCGAGGTCGATCGCGAGTCTCGCTTCCCCGCCGAGGCCCTGGACGCGATGCGCGAGGCGCGGCTGCTGTCGGCCTACGTGCCCCCCGCGCTCGGGGGTGGCGGGGTGTCGCTCACCGCGCTCGCCCACGGCTGCCTGGAGCTCGGCCGCGGCTGCTCGGCGACGGCGATGGTGTTCGCCATGCACCAGATCCAGGTGACGACGATCGTCCGCCACCTCGACGGCTCGCCGTGGTTTGAGACCTATCTGCGCGAGCTCTGCGACGAGCAGCGTCTGATCGCCTCGGTCACCTCCGAGATCGGCACCGGCGGCGACATGGGCCGCTCGGTGGCCGGGATCGAGACCGGCGCCGACGGCGCGCTGTCGTTCACCAAGCACGCGCCGACGGTGAGCTACGGCGCTCACGCCGACGACCTGTTCACAACCGTCCGCCGCTCGACCACCGCCGAGCAGACCGACCAGGTGCTCGTCCTGCACCGGGCCGACGCGACGGGGCTCGATCCGGTCGGGACCTGGGACACGCTCGGCATGCGGGGGACCTGCTCGCCGGGCTTTGATGTCCACGCGAGCTTCTCCGCCGGTCAGGTGCTCACGGCGCCGTTCTCCTCGGTGATGAACGAATCCCACGTGCCCATCTCCCACATCCTGTGGTCCCACGCGTGGCTGGGCATCGCCACCGAGGCGTTCGAGCGCGGGCGCGCGTTCGTGCGGGCCGCGGCCCGGCGCGCCCCGGGCGCTCCCGTGCCCGCGGCCAACAGCCTGTCGCGGGTCATGAGCGAGCTGTCGATGCTGCGCGCCGAGGTGCGGGCGGGCCTCGAGGACTTCCTCGCCGCCGACGCGGCCGACCGCGAGTCGCTGGCGACCCTCGGCTCGGTGCTGCGCTTCAACAACCTGAAGCTCGCCGCCTCCGAGCAGGCCCCGCGGATCTGCGCCGCGGTGCTCGAGGTGATCGGCATCATGGCCTACAAGAACGATTCGCCGTTCGGGGTCGGGCGCCAGCTGCGTGACTCGCTGTCGGCACGGTTGATGGTCGCCAACGAGCGCATCCACGCCGTCGACGCCGGTCTGCTGATGATCGCCAAGGAGGTGTGATGTCGCCCGAGGTCCGGGAAGCGTCGCCGGAGCAGGCCGACTTCCTCGCCGAGCTCACCGCCGCCGGGCTGCTGCTGGAGTCAGGCGTGCCGGGCGTCTACGGACACAGCGACACCTTCGAGGAGGTCCGCGACCGGCTGGCCGACCGCCTCAGCGGCGAGGCGCGCGGGCGCGGCGCCGAGCGGCTGCGGTTTCCGCCCCTGCTGCCCCGTCGTCAGATGGAGTCAAGCGGCTACCTGGCGTCGTTTCCGCACCTGGCCGGCAGCGTCTACTCCTTCGAGGGCGACGAGACCCAGGCGCGGGAGCAGAGCGAGCACGCCGCGGCCCATGAGGACTGGAGCGAGTTTCAGCAGCCGACGGAGCTGACGCTGATGCCCGCCGCCTGCTACCCGGTGTACCCGGCGATCGCCCGTCGCGGACCGCTGCCCGCGGGCGGCGTGTTCGTCGACGCCGGGGGCGCCTGGGTGTTTCGCCACGAGCCCTCTCACGACCCGATGCGCCGCCAGATCTTCCATCAGCACGAGCTCGTGCGGATCGCCGAACCCGACGCCGTGCTGCAGTGGCGCGATGAGTGGGCCCAGCGGGGTCTGGACCTGCTGCGCGCGCTGGGGCTTCCCGCCGAGCTCGATGTCGCCAACGACCCGTTCTTCGGCCGCCGGGGACGGATGCTCGCGCGCAACCAACAGGCCGAGAAGCTCAAGCTCGAGCTGCTGGTCGAGATCACCGCCCCGGAGCCGACCGCGTGCGCGTCCTTCAACCATCACCGCGACCACTTCGGCTCGACCTACGGGCTCACCCTCGCCGACGGCACAACCGCGCACACGGCGTGCCTGGGCTTCGGTCATGAGCGGATCGTGCTCGCCCTGCTGCGCACCCACGGGCTGGATCCGGCGGTGTGGCCGGCGGCCGTGCGGGGCGAACTGTGGCCCGCCGCGTGAGCGTCGCGGCGCGGATGACGAGCCTCACGGGCTCGCGGACCGACGGCTATGCACGCTCGGTCCTGCATGCGCCGACCCGCGCCTACGCGGAGTCCAACTGCTACACCGACGTGATCATCGAGCTCTTGCACGCCCGGGGCCTTGAGCCGCTGGCGGCGTTCGGCCACCTCACGCGGATGGACTTCGAGGGCGACCAGTGGACGTTCTTCAAGCCGCCGCCAGAGGACCTCGAGCGGCTCTTCGGTCTCGACATCCACGAGATGCAGCCCTACCGGCCGCTGCCGGTCCAGATTGCCGAGCAGCTGCGCCGCGATCGGACGCTGATCGTCGAGCTGGACTCGTGGTATCTGCCCGATACCGACGGCACGAGCTACCGCGCCGAGCACGTCAAGTCATCGGTCGCCGCCGATGGGATCGACCTCGACCGCCAGACTCTGCGCTACTTCCACGGGCCGGGGCTGTGGGAGCTCTCCGGCGAGGACTACCGGGGGGTGTTCCGGATCGACGCCGCCGACCCCGAGGTCCTCCCGCCCTACACCGAGCTCGCTCGCTTCGACGCCGGTGAGCCGCTCACCGGCGAGGCGCTGCGCGCGGGCGCCCACGATCTGCTCGCTCATCATCTCCGGCGTCGCCCTCGGGATAATCCGTTCACGCGCTTCGGCGAGAACCTCGAGCGCGAGCAGGACGAGCTGCTCGCCGGCGAGCTCGACGGCTACCACGCCTACGCCTTCGCCACCGTGCGGATGGCCGGTTCGGGCTTTGAGATCCTCGGTGACCACGTCCGGTGGCTGCTCGGCGCCGAAGCGGCGGCGCCGGTCACCGAGCCGCTGCAGGCGATCGTCGACGGTTGCAAGGCGCTCTCCTTCCGGATGGCTCGCCGGCGCCGCTTTGATCCGGCCTCCCGGATCGACGAGCTCGCCGAGGCATGGGGGCGCGCGCTGGAACTGCTGTCGGCCCGTGTCGGTTGAGTCGCGCCGCCTCGACGACGGCTGGGAGCTCGCCCGCAGCGCCCCCGGCGAGTGCGCCGATCCGGCCCAGACTGCCGGGCTGAACTGGGTCGCCGCCCGGCCCGGAGCCGGGGGTGGGCTCACCGCAGCGGCGGCCGACGGCGTGGGGGACACCGACTACGACGCCGAGGACTGGTGGTTTCGGATCCGCGTCGACGAGCCCGCGCCCGGTGGCGGCGAGGAGCTCGTGCTCGCGCTCGGGGGAATCGCGACCCTCGCCGAGGTGTTCGTCGACGGCGTGCTCGTGCTCGAGAGCGAGTCGATGTTCGCCGCGCACGCGGTGGCGCTGCGCGACGGGGTGGGGGAGCTCTCGATCTGCTGCCGCGCCCCGGCGCCGCGGCTGGCGCTGCGCCGGCGCCCGCGGGCCCGATGGCGCACCAAGCTCGTCGCCGAGCCCAAGCTGCGCTTCCTGCGCACGATGCTGCTCGGGCGCACGCCGGGATTCGCGCGCGGCCCCGCCGTCGTCGGCCCATGGCGCGCGGTCACGATCGAGCGTCGCTCGGGACTCATCTGTGAGGACGTCGCCCTGCGTCCCCGCATCGAGGGCCGCGATGGGGTACTCGCCGTCAGCGGACGGCTGCGTGCGATCGCCGGCGCGCCGCTGCCCCCGTCGGTCACGGTCGAGCTCGGAGACCAACGCGGCCGGCTGACCGTCGACGCCGACGGCTTCTTCGCCGGGGAGTCGCGAGTCCCCGATGTACGCCGATGGTGGCCGCACACCCCCGGCGACCCCGAGCTGTACCGGGTGGCGCTCGCCGGCGAGGCCGGGCCGCTGTATCGAAGCCGGGTCGGCTTCCGAGATCTCAGCGGCGCCCGCGATCTGGAGGCCGACGGTCCGGCCCTGTCGATCAACGGCGTCGCGATCTTCGCCCGTGGGGCGATCTGGACCCCGTGGTCGCTCACCGACCCCGACCCGGGGCGCGAGACGCTGGCGCCGCTGCTGGCGCAGGTCGTCGATGCCGGCTTGAACATGCTGAGGATTCCCGGCACCGCGTGTTATGAGTCGGGCGCGTTTCACGACCTCTGCGACGAGCTGGGGATCCTCGTCTGGCAGGACTTCATGTTCGCCAACCTCGACTACCCCGAGGCCGATCCGCAGTTCATGACCGCCGTGGAGGCGGAGGTCCGCGCCGAGCTGGCGACGCTCGCGGGCCGTCCGAGCCTGGCCGTCCTGTGCGGGGGCAGCGAGGTCGCCCAGCAGGTCGCCATGGTCGGTCTGGATCCGGCGCTCGCCGACGGCCCGCTGTACGGGGAGCTGCTGCCCCGGCTGATCGCCGAGGCGGGAGTCGCAGCCCCCTACATCCCGTCGGCCCCGTGGGGCGGCTCGCTGCCGTTTCGCACCGACCGCGGCGTCGCCAACTACTTCGGGGTGAGCGCCTATCTGCGCCCGCTCACCGACGCCCGGCGAGCAGAGATCCGCTTCGCCAGCGAATGTCTCGCGTTCGCCAACGTCCCCGACGGCGAACCGTCCGGCGCGATCATGGGCGCCGCCTGGAAGGCGGGGGTCCCGCGCGACGTCGGTGCCGGCTGGGACTTCGACGATGTCCGAGACCACTATCTCCGAGAGCTGTTCGGCGAGGATCCGGTCGCGCTGCGCTATGCAGACCCGGGCCGCTACCTCGCGCTGTCGCGCCAGCTCAGCGGCGAGGTGATGGCCGAGACATTCGGTGAATGGCGCCGCGCGGGCTCACCGTGTCGCGGCGCCCTGGTGCTGTGGTGCAAGGACCTCGTGCCCGGTGCCGGCTGGGGGCTCTTCGACGCGGCCGGGGAACCGAAGGTCGCGCTCGCGCACCTGCGCCGGGCGCTCGCGCCCGTCGCGGTGTGGAGCACCGACGAGGGCCTCGGCGGCATCGCGCTGCACGTCGCCAACGACCGTCCCGAACCGCTCACCGCCGAGCTGCGGATCGCGCTCTACCGCGACGGGGCCGTCCGCGTCGAGCAGGCGACGCGAGAGCTGACGCTCCCGGCTCACGGCACCGCCACGCTCGAGGCCGAGGCACTGCTCGGGCGGTTCGTCGACGTGAACTGGGCCTACCGGTTCGGTCCGCCGGTCGCCGACACGATCGTGATCTCGCTCCAGTCGTCCGACGGGGCCCCGCTCGCGCAGGCGTTCCGCTTCCCGGTCGGCTATCCGCTGCGACGCTCGACGGCCGCCGAGCTCGGGCTCACCGCGACGGCGACGAGCGACGGGGAGGACCGCGCACGGCTGCGCGTCGGCGCCGACCGCCGGCTCGCCTACGGGGTCCGCATCGAGGTTCCCGGCTGGATCGCCGAGGACGATGCGTTCAGCGTCGAGCCCGGCCGTGCGCGCGAGATCGGGCTGCGCCGCGTGGCGGGCGCGCACACCGGGGAGCCCTTGGGGCAGGTCACCGCACTCAACTGCGCCTCGGCGGTGACGATCCTCCCCGCGCCCGACGCGGGATAGCCTCATAGAGCGTGATCGCCTCGCATTCGCCCTCGTGGCTGGACGCGCGTACCGCCCAGAGGTTCACCGACCGGCTGCACGCCGGGCGCGATCAGGCGCGGGCGGGCGGCGAGCCGGTGCTCGTGAGCGTCACCGTGGCGCTCGCCGACGCGGTCGACCCGGCGGCGGTCGTCTGCGGCTCCCGGACCCCCGGTGAGCCCTGGTTCTGCCTCGAGCAGCCCGACCGCGACGCGATCGCGCTCGCTGCGCTGGGGTGCGTCTGTGCGCTTGAGGCGACCGGAGAGGACCGCTTCGACACGGTCGGCGCGCGCTGGCGGGCGGTCGCGCGACGGGCGATCTGCGATGAGGCGCCCGGGGTTCCGGGCGCCGGCCTCGTCGCCCTGGGCGGCTTTGCGTTCTCACCGAGCGGCGGCAGCTCGCCGATGTGGCACGGGTTTGCCGCCGCGTCGCTCATCGTCCCCGAGATCGCCTTCGCGCGGCGCGGCGGCCAGACGTGGCTCACCGTCGCGGCCCAGGTCGGCGCCGACGACGTGATCGACGACCTGCTCGGGCGGGTTGACGCGCGCCTCGCCTCGCTGACCCGGTCGTCGCTGCCGCTGCTGGATCCGTCGCCGGTGGGCCCCTACGACGTGGTGAGCGCGATGCCGCCGGCCCACTTCGAGGAGGCGGTCGCGCGGGCGACGCAGCGGATCCGAGCCGGCGAGTTTCAGAAGGTGGTGCTCGCCCGCGAGGTCGACGTCCACGCCCCTCGCGATCACGACCCCGCCGCGGTGTTCGGCCTGTTGCGCGAGGCGTTTCCCACCTCGTTCGTCTACGCGGTAGGCCGCGGAGAGGCGACGTTCATCGGCGCGACCCCGGAGCTGCTGATCCGCCGCCAGGGCCAGCGCGCCTCGACGGTCGCGCTCGCCGGTTCGACGCGGCGCAGCGCCGATCCCGCCGTCGACGATCATCTCGGCGAGCAGCTGCTGCGCTCCGACAAGGACCGGGGCGAGAACGCGATCGTCGCGCGGCGGATCGCCCGCGCCCTACGACCGTTCGCCGTCTGGGTCACCGCCGCCGACGAGCCGATTCTGATCAAGGTCGCCAACATCCAGCACCTCGCTGCCCCGATCCGCGCGCAGCTCGCCCGGCCGATCGACGTGGTGACGCTCGCCGGGCTGCTGCATCCGACGCCCGCCGTCGGCGCCGAACCGGTCTCCTCGTTGCCGGCGATCCCCGCGCTGGAGGGGTTTGATCGCGGCTGGTATGCGGGCCCGGTCGGCTGGGCCGACGCCCAGGGCGACGGCGAGTTCTGCGTCGCCCTGCGCGGCGGCCTGCTGCGCGGGCGCCAGGCGCGCTGTTACGCCGGCTGCGGCATCGTCCGGGACTCCGAGCCCGCCGCCGAGCTCGCCGAATCCGAGATCAAGCTCGGCGTGATGCTCCCGGCGCTCGCCGGCTGACGCGGGCGGCGAAGCGCCGTCTCCGGTTCAGCCGACCGAGTCGGTGCTCTGCGACGCGACACGCACGGCGGCGAGACCAGCGTCGGCCAGGCGCCGGTGCAGCGCGACGTTCGTCGCCCGGTCGCTCACGACCTCGATCAGCGTCGTCGTGTCGGAGGCGAGCGACCGGTCGATCGCGGAGTGCAGCTCGACTTCGCTGTCCGGCCGGACGTAATCGAGCTCGAACATCGCGGCCGCCCGCTGCAGCGACACGCCGTGGGGGGTGGCGACGTGGTTTTCGAAGGCGTCGCCCTCACCGCTGATGGGGAGGAAGTGAAAGATCCCGCCGCCGTCGTTGTTGAGCACGACGATCGTGAGCTTGAGCCCGAGTCGCCGCGCGGCGAGCAGTCCCCCGAGGTCGTGCAGCAGCGCGACGTCGCCGATGAGCAGCACCACCGGCTCGTCCCCGACGGCCGCCGCCCCGAACGCGCTGGAGACGGTGCCGTCGATCCCGTTGGCGCCGCGGTTTGAGAGCACGCGGGGCAGCGGGGCCCGGGCGGGCAGGTAGAGCTCGACGTCGCGGATCGGCATCGAGGCGGCGACGAACAGCGTCGTCTCCGTGGCCAGCCACTCCCCGAGGCGGCGCGCGACGAGCGGCTCCGACAGGTCACCCAACGTGGCCAGCGCGGTCTGCAGCGCGGCCGTGGCGGCCGCGTCAGCGGTCGTCCACGCGCCCAGCCAGTCGCGGTCGGGAGG
>CAZZWJ010000088.1:0-9705 GCA_964657875.1 uncultured Solirubrobacteraceae bacterium | reverse complement strand
CACACCCCGGTGAGCGGGCCCGAGTGGGTCAATGACACGATCGACATCGACACCGGCTGCGTCTTCGGCGGCCGGCTGACCGCGCTGCGGTGGCCCGAGCGCGAGCTCGTGTGGGTGCCCGCGCGTGAGACCTACTACGAGCCAATCCGACCGGTGGCAGCGCCGCCGCCGGCGGTTGAGAATCGGCCCGCGTTCGTGCTCGACATCGACGACGTCGCCGGCAAGCGGATCGTCGAGACCGGGCTGACCCGCACGGTCACGATCCGTGAGGAGAACGCAGCCGCGGCGCTGGAGGTGATGAGCCGCTTCGCCACCGACCCGCGCTGGCTGGTCTACCTGCCGCCGACGATGGCGCCGGCGGCAACTTCGCAGCGACCGGAGCTGCTCGAGCATCCCGAGGACGCGTTCGCGGAGTACCGCCGCGAGGGCGTCGGCCAGGTGATCTGCGAGGAGAAGCACATGGGCTCGCGCGCGGTCGTCGTCGTGTGCCGCGACGAGGATGTCGCCCGGACACGCTTCGGCGTGGACAGCGGTCAGACCGGGATGATTCACACTCGCACTGGCCGCCCCTTCTTTGACGACGATGCCGACACCGAGGCGGCATTGGCCCGGGTCCGTGCCGCCGCACAGACGTCTGGTCTTTGGGAGGAACTGGGGTCCGACTGGCTGGTGCTCGACTGCGAGCTGCTGCCCTGGTCGGCCAAGGCGATGGACCTCGTGCGCCTCCAGTACGCGGCGGTCGGCGCGGCCGCCCACGCTGGGCTGACCGCGACCCTTGCGACGCTTGAGCAGGCGGCGGGCCGCGGGCTCGACGTCGGCGAGCTGCTCGCGGCCGAACGCGTCCGACTTGACCACGCCGACCGCTACCGCGATGCCTACCGGCGCTACGTGCGCCCGGTGAACGGCATCGGCGACCTGCGCCTGGCGCCGTTTCACCTGCTCGCTGCCGAGGGCGGCGTGTTCACCGACCGCGACCACCCCTGGCACCTCGAGCGGCTCGACCGGCTCGTCGCGGCCGATCCCGAGTGGCTGGCCACGACCGGCCGCGTCATCGTCGCGTTCGACGACCCAGCGAGCGAGGCGGCCGCGATCGAGTGGTGGGAGCGGTTGACCGCCGACGGTGGCGAGGGCATGGTCATCAAGCCAATCGCCTTCACCGCCCCGGGCCGCAAGGGCCTGGCCCAGCCGGGCATCAAGTGCCGCGGCCGCGAGTACCTGCGGATCATCTACGGTCCCGAGTACGTCGATCCCGGCCAGATCAACCGGCTGCGCTCGCGCAACCTCTCGCGCAAGCGCGGCCTCGCTGTCCGGGAGTTCGGACTCGGCGTCGAGGGCCTCACCCGATTCGTTGCCCACCAGCCGCTCTACCGAGTGCACGAGTGTGTCTTCGGGGTGCTCGCGCTAGAGAGCGAGCCAGTCGACCCGCGGCTTTGATTGAGTCACCCCGCACTTCCCTGATTCGGTTGCACGGCGTGTCGTCACAGGATCGCTAGGCCGTGGACTCGGCCGGCGAGACTTCCCTCACGCGCGCACCCGCTTCGTCGCCGAACCGGCACTCTCAGCGGCCCCGGCAAGAGTGCCGCTCTCGGGGCATAGAAGCAGTCTCGCAGCGGTTGGGCCGCGCAGGACGCAGAACAAAGCGCCGACCGGGAGAGTGGCGCGAACCCGTAGCCATGGGGGCAGCTGCGCCCAGGCCCATCGGTCCATCCCGACCTCGCGGCGCTTGCCGCCTTTGCCGCGCCGGACCAGGATCGCGCCGCGGTGCAGGTCCAAGTCGCTCTCGCTCAGGCCAGCGCTTCACTGATACGCAGCCCGGCGCGCCAGAGCACGATGATCAGCCCGCGCAGCCGGACCGCGTCGCTGTCTCTGTCCTCGCCGGCGGCGTGCATCACGGCGATGATCTCCTCGACGGTCGGGGGTCGGCCGGATAGCACTGGCCCTTGTTGTGCGGCGGCCGTCCGCGGCGAAAGGTGGACAGGGTCGCGGGCGAGCGACGCCGACCACAGGCGTCCAGCGTGATGGATGGCATGAGTCCGCCCTCGGACGGTGATTAACCTGCCGATCCTCTCGCCACCCAGCCGGCCAACAGAGCGATAAAACGGCGCTTAGCTGGTGTGCGCCGGCGGGAGGTCATGACTGACGATGTAAGCGTGTTTGCCGAGCTTGCGGCCGCGCGTGAAGCCGTTCTGCTCGAAGAGTTCGACGGTCGCGCTGAAGAGAAACCTGCCTGGCGCCTGACGGCCCGTGGTGATCTCGGAGATCGCCTCCACCAGACCGCCGCCGCGCTGTGCGATCTGCTCGAGCGCACCCTGCAGCGCCACCCGAGCGATGCCCTGGCCGCGATGTCGTGGGTCGACGTAGAAGCATTGAATCCGCCAGTCGGGACGAGGCGGAGGCGCTTGTTCATAGGCGCGCCGGTGCTTGATGCGGGCGAGCTCCTCGGGATCACCGTATTGGCACCAGCCCTGCGCACGCCCCTCATCGTCAAAGACAAGAGCGGCGTGCGCCCGTCCCTCGTGGACGCGACGATGCTTGCGCGTGCGATTCTCCTCGGGATCGGTGCGCGACAGGCCTTCGGGATAGCCGCCCATGCACCAGCAGCCACCGAAGATCCCGTTGTTGCGCTCGACGAGCTCCGCGAACGCGCTCCAGGTACTGGAATCCAGCGATCGTGTGCTGTACGCCATGAGCAGCGCCTCCGGCCGACGGTCGATGGTTTCTCCGGGCAGGTTAAAGAGTTCAGGCGCGCAATGCGTGCCGTCGTGGCGGACAAGCCCGGCCGGTTGCTACCCGCGTGATCACGCGCCACTCGGATCCGCAAGGACAGAGGTTGACCGCGGAACTCGCTGAAGGGAGGCCGGGGTTCACCGCCTCTGGGGACGTTGGATGCATACCAGCTGCGTTGCCGATTGCACATGCAATGCCGTGATCACGACACTCCTGCTCGCGATCCCCATCGCGTGAACTCCCTCGCGCAGGGCGGCCGTGGAGCCGAGCGCTCTTACTCGGCGACTTGGCGATTGCGTCCATCCCTCGACCGGCTCGACGACGGGCAAGTCCTCTCCGGGGAATCCGATCGCCATCTCGCGGCCGACCCGACGATGCCCTTGCCGCGATCTCGATGACGGGCTCCGAGACGCCGGCGCCGGCGACCTCGACCGACGACCTCCGAGCGAGACACCTCAGACGAACAAAACACCTCCCTCAACCAACGGGACATGTCGGAGAATTCCATCTGGCTTCCATCGACCCCCGTAGCAGCGGCGACGGCCGCGGCGTGGCCGGCGAAACTCCCACCACGACTGACGGTCGCGCGATACCCCCAACGGGATTCGAACCCGTGATTTCCTGCGTGAAAGGCAGGCGTCCTGGACCGCTAGACCATGGGGGCGGGTGGGGCCATTGTAAGGTCGTGGCGGCGACGCAGATCCTCGGCTCACGTTCGCCCCGATCGACACGCACGTGGCGCGGGACCTGTCGGTGTCGCGCGACGCGGGGGGATGGCTGGCCAACGTGTTCGCGCTCGCGTACGTTCTGCTCGCGCTGCCCGGGGGGCTCGCGCTCGCGGGAATCGGCGTGTTCGTCGCGATCGGCATTGACCTGCGGCCGATCCTCAATCGCGACCGAATCTCAGGCACCCGACGCCAGCCTGATGCTCGCCGAGGCGCTCGTGGCGGGGATCGCCGTCACGGGCTTCGTGCCGCTCACGGCGCTGCCGGTGATGCTGTCGCTGATCGAGCGCGAGATGGGCGAGTTCGCCCGAGGCGGCCGGCGCGACAGCGGAGACGGCCAGGAGTCGAACGGTTGTCTGGTTCGGGCGATCTGGGGTCCAGTAGGGCGGCCCGCCGACCGACACAACGAGGGCAACCGACCACGAGTAAGGGAGACTCCGTGGAGATCATCGCCTCGCCAACCCAAGACGTCCCGCCGCTCGCGCGGATCGCACCTCAGGTCATCCGCTGTGCCTGCGACGTGTGCGGCGCCCACACCAACGCGGTGAAGACGTTCCGGATCACCGGCAGCTGCGCCAACTGCGGTAGCTATGAGCTGACACCGATCGAGGGTGCCGCCCCGCTCGGTGGACCCGTCGCCGCCTGGACGACGTCGCCGGCTGAAGACCGGACGACCGGCAGGCCCGGCGGACCCCGACGAGCCGGAGCTACCCGACCGCCGTGCCGTTGGCCGTGAGCGCAACCTCGATGTTGCCGCGGACCGCATTGGAGTACGGACAGACGGCGTGAGCGTCGGCGACGAGCTTCACCGCGGTCGCCTCGTCGCTCACCTCCGGCAGCGAGACGTTCAACGCCACCGCGAGCCCGAAGCCACCCTGGCCGTTGGGCGTGAGCGACACCTGGCTGTCGATCGACACCGCGCCCGGGTCCACGCGTGCCCGGCGGCTCACCACGCCCAGCGCGCCTTCAAAGCAGGCGGCATAGCCGACCGCGAACAGCTGCTCGGGGTTGGTGCCGCCACCCTCACCGGGGCCGCGCAACTGGACGTCCAGCGCGCCGTCGGAGCTCACTCCGTGTCCCTCCGTCCGGCCGCCGACGACATGTGCCTCTGCGGTGTAGATCGGGTCGGCCATCTCAGTGCTCAGCCTTTCGTCGGACGCGCGTACCCATCGAAGGCTACGCCGCGTCGCGGACCGGCAACCCGAGCGCGACCAGATCGCTGCGCAGCTGCGCCGGCGAGGTGAAGTGGACGGCCACGAACCCGAGCGCGGCGGCCGCGGCGATGTTGCGCGGCGCGTCATCGATGAACACGGTGCGCGGCGCCTTGAGCCCAAACCGCGTGAGCAGGCGACGGAAGATCTCCGGGTCGGGCTTGATCACGCCCTCGGCCGAGGAGACGACGGTCCCGCGCAACGCCCGCAGGAACGGATAGCGCGCGTAGCGCAGCGGATAGGTCTGCGCCTCCATGTTCGTGAGTCCGTAGCAGGCGACCTGCGCCGCCAGCAGCTCCTCAAGCACGGCGACGGAGCCCTCGATCGGTCCGGCGATCATCGCCTCGCTCTCCCGCCACCACGCCCAGATCTGCTCGGCGTACTGCGGATGGGCCGCCGCCAGCTCACCACACGACGTCTCATACGGGACACCGCGATCGTTGGCCTCGTGCCACCGGGCGCTCGTCACCTCGCGCAGGAAGCGCTCCATCTCCGTCGCGTCGGCGAACCGCGAGCGGTAGACGTAGCGGGGGTCCCAATCGAGCAGCACCCCACCGAAATCCCACACCACCGCGTCGATCTGCTGGTCGGTCACCGGGCAGATGCTGGCGGATCCGCAGACCGGGCGTCGCCGTGTGCTGAACTGACCGGCATGACGTATCGCCTGTCCTGCGTCTGTCTCGCCGCCGCGGCGCTCGGGCTCACCGCCTGCGGGTCAAGCCGTGCGGGACGTGCCGGTCAGCCCATCGTCACCCCCCACGCCCACGCCGCCGCCGCGCCGGCCACGACCCAGGCGACGCTCGCCGCCAGCGGCGCCGCGCCGACGAAGATCCGCTTTCAGCGCGTCGCCCTGCACGGCACCGCGCACACGGTCGTCGTACCCCGCGGCTGGCATGCGGAGCTGTGGGCACACGTGGGCGACGCGCGCCTGGAGGCATGGTCACCGCAGGGCACGCTGCTCGTGTCCTCCCCCGCCGACGGCACGGTCACCGAGCTCACCCCCCACCGCGGGCGAGCGCCCACCGCCCGCACCGTCATCTCCGGCCTCACCAATCCCCAGGGCCTCGCCTTCGACCGCGTGGACGGCCGTGAACACCTCTACGTGGCGGCCTCGGACGCGCTCTACGGCTATCGCTGGACCACCCACGGCACGCCGACGGACCGCACGACGACGGTCGCCGACCTTCCCGACACGCTGCCGGCCGGAGATGACGTGCACCGCATGAAGAACGTCGTCGTCGGGCGCAACGACACGCTCTACGTCGACATCGGCTCGAGCTCCAACGCGACGGGCCCCGCTCCCGTGGCCCGCGGCACGCTCCCGCGGGCATCGATCATCGCCGTTCATCTGAGCTCGTACTTCACCTACCTCAAGCCCGTCGTCGCCGGGGTGAGCGTGTACGCGACCGGCGTGCGCAACGGCGACGGGCTCGCGGTCGCCCCCGACGGGTCGCTGTGGACCGCGGTCAACGAACGCGACCAGCTCCCGTATCCGTTTCATCGCCGCTACGGCGCCGCCGCCGACGCCTACGGACAGGTGATCCCCGCCTACGTCGATAACCACCCGCCTGACGAGGTCGCCCGGCTCACCCCCGGACGCAACCTCGGCTGGCCCTACTGCGACCCCGACCCGGACACGACGCCCGGGACGACCACCACCGCGTTCGACTACACGAACATGCCGTTCACCGACGACGTCGCGACCAACCCCGCCGGCGACCGTCTCGACTGCGCGAAGCTCGCCCCGATCCAGCGCGGGCTGCCCGCCCACAGCGCCCCGGTCGGGATGAGCTTTCTCACCGGCTCAAAGCTCCCGCGACGCTGGGCCGACGGCGCGGTCGTCGCCGGACATGGCTCCTGGGACCGTCAGCCGCCGCGCCCGCCGGTCGTCTACTGGATGGCGTGGGAGGCGAGGACCCACACCCTGGGCCCGGCGATCACGCTCATCTCGGGCTTTCAGGACGCCGACGGCATGCGCTGGGGCCGGCTCGCCGATGCGGTCGCCGGACCGGACGGCTCGCTGTACGTCACCGACGACCAGTCAGGCGCCGTGTACCGCTTCACGGCCTGAACGGCCTGAACGGCCAGACGCCTCCGCCGAACCGCCCTCTTCACACAATCTGTATGCCAATCGGCGGGTTTGGCGCCGCGTCGTGGGTTCGGTGCGGTCACCATGAGGGGCCGATGTCTCCCTCACACCCCGCCACCGAGCTGCCCCAGCAGTCTCCACCCGCGTCGCCCGAGTCCACCGGCGTGCGCCGCAGCTTCAACGAAGCCGCCCACAAGCTCGGCTACTGGCCGGTGAGCTCGCCGCCGCGCAGCCGTGACCCGCAGGATCCCTCACCGGAGATCGCGGCTGCCGACGACGACGACCGCGACGTCGTCGCCCATGCCTCCAAAGCGGTCCTGGGACTCGGTGCCCTGGGCATCGTCTACGGCGACATCGGGACGAGTCCGCTGTACACGGTGCAGACGATCTTCGTCCAGCACAAGAACGCCGTGCACACGACCGTCGCCGGCGTCTACGGCATCTCCTCGCTCATCTTCTGGGCGCTCATGATCGAGGTCTCGATCAAGTACGCGGGCTTCATCATGCGCGCCCACAACCGCGGCGATGGCGGGATCATGGCGCTCACCGCACTCGTCAAGCGCCGCAAGGTCCCCCGCAGCGGGATGCTGATCGTGCTCGGCATCTTCGGGGCCGGCCTGTTCTTCGGCGACGGGATGATCACCCCGGCGCTGTCGGTCACCTCGGCGGTGGCGGGCCTCAACGTCATCTCCCCGAGCCTCAACCACCTCGTCATCCCGATCTCGCTCGCGATCCTGATCGGCCTGTTCGCCGCGCAGCGGTTCGGTACCGGCGCCGTCGGGTGGATGTTCGGGCCGGTGATCCTCGTCTTCTTCACGGTGATCGCGATTCTCGGCGGCGTCCAGGTGGTCGCCCATCCGGGCGTCGTGCAGGCGCTGTCCCCGGTCTGGGGAGCACGCTTCCTGATCGATCACGGCGCGGAGGGGTGGCTCACGCTCGGGGGGGTCGTCCTCTGCGTCACCGGCGCCGAGGCCCTCTACGCCGACCGCGGCCATTTCGGTGCCGGACCGATCCGCTTCACCTGGTTCTCGGTCGTGCTGCCCGCGGTCCTGCTCTCCTACCTCGGCCAGGCGGCGCTCGTCCTGCACCACCACCAGGACGTCGTCAACCCGTTCTTCCTGCTCGCGCCGCACTCGCTGCAGATCCCGCTCGTGATCCTGGCCACGCTGGCGACGATCATCGCCTCCCAGGCGGCGATCACCGGCTCCTACTCGGTGGCCAAGCAGGCGATCCAGCTCGGGCTGATGCCGCGGCTGAAGGTCGTGCACACCTCCAAGCTCGAGGGTCAGATCTACGTGCCGCTGATCAACTGGTTTCTGTGCATCGGCGTGGTCGCGCTCGTGCTGGTGTTCAAGAACGACGCTCGGCTCACCGACATCTACGGCGTCGCGGTGACGGGGACGTTCATCCTCAACACGATCCTCTTCACCGCGCTCGCGCGGGCGATGTGGAAGACCTCCTGGTGGCGCCTGCTGCC
The DNA here is from genome assembly GCA_964657875.1 of uncultured Solirubrobacteraceae bacterium. GTDB lineage: Bacteria > Actinomycetota > Thermoleophilia > Solirubrobacterales > Solirubrobacteraceae > Palsa-465. The sequence goes on along the minus strand of CAZZWJ010000088.1, from coordinate 1,476 downwards.
GATGAGCGCCCTGTTCCTGATCGTCGAGGTCGCGTTCTTCTCCTCCAACCTGGCCAAGGTGGCGCACGGCGCGTGGCTCTCGCTCGCGGTCGGCCTCGCGGTGGCGTTCGTGATGATCACGTGGCGCAAGGGACGGGAGATCCTCACCCGCAACCGCGTCGCCGAGGAGGGGCCCCTGGAGGCGTTCCTCACCAACCTCGCCGCCTCCGAGAACCCCCCGATCCGGGTCCCCGGCACCGCGATCTTCATGTCGCCGAGCCCCCACACGACGCCGTTGGCGCTGCGCGCCGAGGTCGACCGGATCAACGCCCTGCAGGAGCACCTGATGATCGTCTCGGTGCTGCCGGTGGGGATCGCGAACGTCGACCTCGCCGACCGCTTCGCCGTCGAGTGGCTGGGACGCGGCCTCTACAAGGTCGTCCACGTGACGCTGCGGATCGGCTACCGCGACCGCATCGACGTGCCCGCCGCCCTGGCGGGTGCGCGCAAGCGCGGTCTGCTCGCGCGCAACGTCGACCTCGAACACGCCTCGTTCTTCGTCTCCCGGATGACGATCATGCCCGCCGCCGGCAGCCGGGAGATGAGCCGCTGGCGCAAGGCGCTGTTCGTGTTCATGGCCCGCAACTCATCCAGCCCGCTGGAGCAGTTTCACCTGCCCGTCGACCGCACGGTGCTGATGGGGTCCCAGGTCGAGCTGTAAGGCGCTCAGGCGACCGGCTCCAGCAGCAGCACCGGGATCTCGCGGTCGGTCTTGGCCTGATAGTCGGTGTAGTCGGGCCACACCGCCACCGACCGCTCCCACCACAGCGCCCGCTCCTCGCCGCTGAGCTCCCGGGCGGTGTAGTCGGCCACGTGCGTCGCGTCCCGGACCTCACACAGCGGCTCCTCCAGGAGGTTGCGATACCAGGCGGGATGCTCGGGGGCGCCCCCCTTGGAGGCGACCGCGGCATAGCTGCCGTCGTGCTCGACGCGCATCACCGGGTTCTTGCGCAGCTTGCCCGAGCCCGCACCGCGAGAGGTGACGATGACAACCGGGACCCCGCGCATCTCGTTACCGCGCTCGCCGCCGGATTCCTCGATCTCCCGGACCTGGTCGTTGACCCACTCCGATGTGCTCGGCGCGTATTCACCCTGTAGCGGCATGCCTACCTCCTGGTTTGTGCGGTGGTCTTCTCGGTGTCCCCCACAGGTTCGCAGGCTTGCCTCAGCGGCGGATAACGTCGATGGCGACCAGAGGAAAGGAACACCCGAAGTGCCTGACACCACGCACGTCCCCCAGATCACCCTCAACGACGGCCGCGCCATCCCCCAGCTCGGATTCGGGGTCTTTCAGATCCCGCCGGAGGACACCCGCGAGGCGACGCTCGTCGCCCTCGACATCGGCTACCGCCACATCGACACCGCCGAGATGTATCGCAACGAGTCGGGCGTCGGCGAGGCCCTGCGCGACAGCGGGCTGGACCGCGACGCGGTCTG
>CAZZWJ010000087.1:0-9784 GCA_964657875.1 uncultured Solirubrobacteraceae bacterium | reverse complement strand
GTCAGCTGGCGGTGGTGGCGAGGATGTTCTCGACGGCGGTGGTGTAGGCGCCCTTGGGCTGGCCCATGTTGCCGAGCGCTCCGAAGGAGCCTTCCATGTCGGTGGAGGTGCCGCTGGCGGCGATGTCCCGGGCGCTGTAGAGGTCCAGTTCGGCGAGGCGGCTACCGAGGTCGCTTTTGATCGCCTGCACCTGGCTGGTGATCGTGGAGGCGGCCTGGCTGTAGGTCATGCACGGGTTCCAGCCGTAGTTGCCGCTGAGGCAGTTGCCGTTGTCGGTCGCGACGCCGACCTCGGTGACGTACACCGGGACATTGGAGGACGCGCCGAGCGTCTCGGTCTGCGCGAGGGTGGTGTTGATGTCTGACTGCCAGCCGGTGCCGTAGGGATGCACGATCCAGCCCTGCACCACGTTCTTCAGCGTGGGGGCGCCCGCAAACATGTACTGCAGCCACTCGGGCACGTTACCGGGGGAGTCAGCGACCGCGAGCGTCTTGACGCCCGGGTTGGCGCTACTGACATCGTTGACCGCCTGCACGTAGGCCTGACCGTACTGCTCAGCGATCTGCTCATACCCCGAGTTGTTCCACCATGACGACACGTTGGCCAAACCGGCGTACTGCCAAAACCCGGAAGACTCATTACCGAACTCAATCCGGGTCACCGCCAGCGAAGACGGATACCCCGTCTGTGCCCAGAAGCTGCCGTTGGGGCCATAGCGCCTCGCCCACGACTCAAGATTGGCGATCTGCGCGGAGGTCGGGATCGTCCCCGCATCAAACGTCGCCAGAAGCTCCGGACGGATACCCGCCGCCGCATACGCACCGATGATCGAATCCATCTCAGACGTCGGCGTGTCGATATTGAAATTCATCCGCGCGTTCTTCGCACCCAACGTCTGCGCGAACTGCAACTCCCACTGGATCGCCGAACCCACATTGATCCCGACCACGGGACCGGCGTGGTGGTCGGCTGCCTCGACGGCGACCGGGGAGGTGCGCACCGTGCGCCCCGGCGAGTGGTTATCGGAGGGGTGCCGGGCGGTGGCGCCGGCGTGACGGGGGTGTGGAACCGATAGTACGAGCCGGGCGGTTGAGTGTTGGGTGAGAGTCGTCGCCACTCCGACGACGATAATCGTTTTGGCCAGCCGTGCGGTGCGTATGCGGCGCACGCGGAGGGCGACGCGGCGCGAGCCGATTGTCAGCTTCGCTCCGTCAACGCCGCCGAGTTTCACGCCGCGGGCATTGAACACGAGCGAGCGTGTTCCCGGGATGGCATGCAGCGTGATCGTCTGTGCGAAGGCCGGGGAGCCGCTGGCGAGGGCGAGGGCTGACACCAGCAGCAGGAGACCGACCAGACGCTTGACCATGGTCTGGCCATCGACTCAGGCCGACGGTGGCTAGAGCCGATGGACGCTAACCGCCAAAAAGCCTGGACGCACGTATGACGCACCGAGGTTTTGCCCCTGATCTCGCCGCGTCGGCAGTTCAAACCGCGACCGGGACCGCTTGGTCTCAGGAGCGCCGCTCGACCGCCGCTGAGCGCGCTGGCGTCCGAGCCGGCGGACGGGTCTCCGCGGCCGCCTCCGGGGGACTCAAGCTCTCAGAGCCGAGTCCGGGCGGGGGCCCGTAACCCGAGCCGTAGGTCTGAATCGCCTCGCGCGCAGGCACTCCGTTGGAGACCAGCGAGAACTCGCTCCAGCCCCGCGAGGCGACGATCTGGCGGACTCGCGTCACCTGATCGCGGGTGACGACGTTGAGCCGACCGACGATCACAAGTCCGTCGATGGCGTCGCTGTCGAGCAGCGCCTGGGTGTCGGCGACCGGCAGCAGCGGGGGCGCGTCCACGATCACGACGTCGTGATTCTCCGCCAGTGACCGTAGGATCTGGGACATCGGCTCACCGGAAAGCAGCTCGGCGCTGCGCGCCGGGGTTCCCCCCGCCGGGAACACCGACAGCGAGGGCAACTGGGCGATCGGATGCTCCGCCGCCTTGGCGATCGGGATCCGGCCTCGCAACGCGTTGGCCAGACCGCCGGCGTTGTCGCGGATGCGGAAGTGGCGGCCGAACGAGGGCCGACGCAGGTCGGCCTCGACGAGTGCGACCTTGCGACCGGTGATCGCCCACGCCTGCGCGAGGCCGACCGCGGTCATCGACTTTCCCTCCCCGGGCGAGGCGCTCGTGACGAGGATCACGCGCGAGACATCGGACCCGACCCGTCGCAGGCCGGCCCGCAGGATCCGGAACGGCTCGACGCTGACGTCCATGTAGAGCTCGTCTCCGGCGACTCCGTCACTGTTCATATCGGCCCGCCGCTGCTGGGGGATCGTCACGATGCTGGGCTGGCCGTACGCCTTCTCAAGGGCGTCGGTCTCCCGCAGTCGGCGGTCGAGCGAATCGAGCAGGAAGACGAGACCGACCCCCAGCGCGAGCCCCAGCAGCAGACCGATCGCCGCGTCGCGCTTGGTGCGTGGGGATGACGGCGACGTCGGCGTCACCGCCGGGTCGACGGTCTGGACGCCACCGTTCGTCGTTGCCTCCTGCTGGACGAGTGACGCGATCGAGGACTCGATCGCCGAGCGCTGGACTGTCGAGGTGCGCGCGGTGGCCGCGAACTGGACCTGAAGCTTGGCAATCGCCTGTTTGAGACCGGCGACGTTCACGCTCCGGATGAAGTTCTGGTACTGCGTCGCGTATGAGTTGGCGAGCGCGGCGGCCAGCGCGGGACTCGCGTTGGTGGCCGTGATGTCGATCAGGTTGGCGTCCGGCTGTGCGGAGGCGCTGACCGAGGACGCGGGATTGCCCGACAGGTGAAGCTGCTTCTTGACCAGGTCGGTCACCGCGCTGGAGGTGATGAGCAGGACGGTGGTCGCCTGCAGGGTGTTCGTCCCGTTCGCCGAGGAACCTGACGACGCGTTTGCGTTGAGCAGGGTGGAGGCGCTTGATCCACTGTTTCCGAACAGCACCGTCGTCGTCGCGGTGTACTGCTTGGTCTTACCGAGGTCACGCACGAGGACAAGTGCCGCGACGAGCACCCCTAGGGAAACGACAAGCCACCACCGGCGTCGGAGTCCGCCCAGGTGTAACCTCGACCACCATGATGTGGATGGGGAAGCCATCTCGGGAATAGTAAACGGTGGCCGGACGGCCGGACCTCCTGCAGTCGCGCGCTCTTTGCATCAGGCGGTCGCTCCCATCACCCACCGGGGTCCGCTGCGCCGCAATGTCCTGATCGTGCTGGTCGCGGTCATCCTGGCGGCCGCGGTCTATGAGGGGGGACTGCTGGTCGTCGCGGCGCTGCTCATCCTGCTCGCCGGCGCGGCGCTTGTCACCAACCCGGTCCCGGCGATCGCGGTCGCGATCACGCTCCCGATCGCGATCGAAACCGACTGGCCCTCGTCGGTCCATCTGCTGACGTTCTACAACCAAATCTCGGGAACCAAGGTCGCGCCCGTCGAACTGCTCGTGTTCGTCGCCGTCATCGCCGGGCTGCTGGATCACGGCGGCGTCAGAGTGGCCGTGAGGCGACTCGGGATGCTGCGCCCGGCGCTCATGCTGCTCGTCGTCGGTCTCCTGGTGGGCGCGATCACCGGCGTCAGTTCGGGGGTGACCGTGTTCAAGGTCATCAACGACAGCCGCGACTCATATGAGATCTTCCTCGTGCCGATCGCGGTTGTCTGCATCGTCGGGTACCGCGTGTCGCTGCGCACCGCGCTGGCGTACGTCTTCGGTCTGACGTCGCTCAAATGCGTCGTCGGCGTGCTCGCCTACGTCGCGCACCAGAGCTCGCCGAGCGGTAGCAGCCACCTCACGTACTACCTGGCGCCCACCAACATCCTCACGATGTTCGCGCTCCTCTACCTGCTGGCGGCGCGGATGCAACGTGTGCCCCTGCCTCGCTGGATGTGGCTGTCGACGCTCCCGCTGCTCGCCTCGCTGACGCTCTCGGAACGGCGCAGCTTCTGGCTGGGGCTGATCCTCGGCGTCCTGCTCCTGGTGGTGCTGCTGCTCGGCCCCCTTGGGCGCCGGCTGCTCGTTCCCGGTGTCGCGATCATCGTGCTCACGTTCGTGCTGACGTTGTCCGGCCACGTTGGAAACTCGTTTCTCAGCTCAAACTCGAGCTCGACCGCGGGGAATGGCACATCGCTCTCGGGGCGTCTGCTGTCGCTCAACTCGACGACGTTGGCGGCCAACCCGAACGACCGCTACCGCACCGAGGAGCAGCGCAACGTGCTCGCTGACCTTGCCAAGGCGCCGATCACGGGGCTCGGGCTCGGCAACAACTACGTCCAGCACTATCCGGAATCCTATGAGGACATCACCCACCTGTACGTCCACTTCGCCGCGCTCTGGTGGTGGATGAAGGGCGGCATCGTCGCGCTGATCGGCTACGTGCTGCTCATCGTCAGCCTCGTCGTCGCCGGGGTGCGCATCTTTCTCGGCCATCCCGACCGGACGGTCGCGGCGGCCGGGATCGCGGCGGCGGTCGGCGCCGCGGGGTTTGCGTTCGCGGAGCTGACGGCGACGTTCGCCGGCCCGGACATCCGCAGCTCGATCGTCATCGGCGGGCTGATCGGACTGCTTGCGGTCGGGCTGCGGGAAACCAACGCCTCCACCACCCCGTCACGGCGATTCTTCATGGCCCCGCCGCAGTGACCGCCACCCTCCAGGTCACGCTCGCGCCGCTCGACGTGCGCTTCGCACGGCACACGCTCGGACACCTCGTGCGGCGCTGGGGACCGCAGGTCGACGAGGTCCTGCTCATCGTCGATGACCGGGAGAGCCCGTTCCGCGCCCGCACCGAGCAGGCCGACGTGTCACGCGCGCGCGCGGAGCTGGACGCGGTGATCGCCGAGCTAGCGCACCCGGGGCTGCGGGTGGTCGCCGTTGACCGCTCCCGGGCGGCCCGGCGGCGCACCGCCGAGCGTTTCGGCGCCCAGCGCCTGCCTGAGTCCGACTTCCGCGGGCGCCCGTACTACACGTACCTGTTCAGCCTCGCCGAGGCGCGTCATCCCTACGTGCTGCACGTCGACAGCGACATGATGTTCGGCGGCGGCAGCCCCACATGGATCGCCGAGGCGCTGGGCTGGTTCGCGCGCGACGAGACGCTCGTGGCCTGCAGCCCGCTGCCGGGCCCGCCGCGCTCGGATGGGGTCCTGCGCGGCCAGGCGGATTACCCGTATCAGGCCCTCGGGAACGCCGCCTACCGCTTCGACAACCTCAGCACCCGGGTGTTCCTCGCCGACATGTCCCGCTTTGAGACCCGGCTGGGCACGCTGGCGGGCAAGCACATCCCGACCCTACGCTCGGTCGTGGGCAGCGCGCTGCGTCGCCAGGTGAACTGGATGACGCTCGAGGAGCGTGTCACGCTCTCGATGCGTCAGAGCGACTCCGGGCGCCTGGACTTCCTGGGCACCGGCGCAGGCATGTGGAGTACGCATCCGATCGACCGGTCTGAGGCCTATTACGAATATCTCGGGTCGCTGATCGCCCTGCTGGAGGCCGGCGAGGCCCCGACCGAGGCCCAACGCGGCCACTACGACCTCGACGCGTCGATGATCGCGCTCGCGGCGACGCGCCCGCGGGTCTGAGCCGGTGCGCGTCCTCGTCCTGTCGGATCTCTACCCGCCTGCGGTCAGAGGTGGATACGAGGTCGAGTGCCACGACGTTGTCGAGCACCTGCGCGAGCGCCACGACGTCGTCGTCCTCACGTCGATTTGGGAGCGCGAGCGGGCCGACCTCGATCCGACGGTGCTGCGGGAGCTGCCGTGGACGGGAGAGGGGACGCGGCGCGAGACGCTGACCGCGGCGTGGGACTCGGCGCGGGCGACCCGCATCGCCCGGCGGACGCTCGCGCGCGTCGCCCCCGAGGTCATCTACGTGTGGAACGCCGGCGGTGTGCCAGCCACCGCGCTGCGCACGCTGCAGCTCGGCGGCGCCCCGATGCTCGTGCGCGTCTGCGAGTACTGGTTCGGCCATGTCTATGAGGGCGACCAGTTCACCCGCCACCTGTTCCGGACCCAGCCGGGGGTCCGAGGGCTGTGGGACCGGCTGATGCGGGCGCTGGGGCGCCTGCCGCTGCTGCGCGTCGACCCATGGGACCCGCGTCCGGTCGCGGTCGCGTGGAACAGCGCCTTCGTACGCGACGCTGCAGGGTCCTCTCCGGGCTTCGACGTCGTCTATGAGGCGCTCATCCACCCGTCCAACGCGCGGATGGCCGAGCTGGAGGACGTGGCCCGGGCGCCGCAGGCCGGGCGGGTGCTGTTCGTCGGGCGGCTGGAGGAGCGCAAGGGGGCGTGGGTGGTCGTCGAGGCGCTGGGCATCCTCGAGCGCGAGTACGGGATCCACGCGTCGCTGCGGATCGTCGGTGACGGCAGCCCGGAGGAGCGCGCGGAGCTCGAACGGCGGGCCGCCGCCGCGGGGATCGCCGGTCGTCTTTCGTTCATGGGGCCGCTTCGCGGTGACGCGTTCACCGCCGAGGTCACCGCCGCGGGCGCGTGGTGTGTGCCGTCGGTGTGGGACGAGCCCGCCGCCATGACGTGCGTCGAGGCGGCGTTGGGCCGCGTACCGGCGGTGCTGTCGCGGGTGGGGGGCAATCCGGAGCTGTTCGCCGACGAGACCCAGGCGCTGTTTCATGACCGGGGAGACGCGGCCGGGTGTGCGGCGGCGCTCGCGCGGACGCTGCCGGGCGGGCCGGAGGTCGACGCCCGCGTGGCGGCGGCCTTCACACGCGGCCGCGAGCTGTCCTTCGAGCCCTATCTTGCGGCGATGGACGGGATGTTCGAGGCGGGCTTGGAGGCGCTCAGCTCGCCACGCTGAGCTCGGTCTCCAGCGCGCGGTCCAACCGTGCGAACAGCTCGCGCTGGACCCACAGCGGCCGGAGTGTGTGTAGGTCAGAGTGGGTCCCGAACGCCTCCATCCGCAGGCGCGGCCGGTTCGTGATGTCGAAGGGTCCACGGGGCTGCATGTCGGTGCCCACGGATTCGTCGCCGGCGAAGATGAACCAGCTCGAGTGCTCGCGTGCGGCGAGCTCGTCGAGCACCTCGACGGCCGTCGTCGGCCCCGTCGCGCGACGGGCGCCCCGACCGGCTCCGACGCCCAGCATGGCGGGCAGCCGTGACACGCCGCGGGCGAAGTCGACGTCGCCACGCAGGATCCGCTTGAGCGTCCGCGGCTGCATGAGCTTGCCGCGATAGATGCGTCCGACGCGTTGTGAGCTCTCCCGCTCGTCCCAGACGAGCAGCGGCAGATTGAGCGCGATCGGTACGACGTCGGGATCGTCCAGCGCCACCTGAATCGCCCAGAAGCCACCGGCGCAGAGACCGGCGATCAGCACCCGCCGGCAACCGGTGCGCTCGCGGACCTCCGCGACGATCGCGCGAGTCTGCTCGACGATGTCCGGCTGCGTGTAGAGCAGCGGGACCTCGGGCGGCATCACGGTCTCGGCATCACCGGCACCGGCGATGTCGACGCGCAAGCTCGGGACTCCCCGCCTGGCCCAGCGGCGCCCGAGTTCGGTCCACATGCGGTTGGGACCCATCCGGTGCCCGGTGCCGCCGAGAAGGATCGCCGCCAGCGGCGCGGTGCCGTCGAGGGGTTCGGTGAGCACTCCGACGAGTCCCGCTCCGTCGTGGTCGACGGTCACGACCGTCTCCCGCACCTGCCCACCGTCGGCCAGCGTGATGGTCGCCACCGACGGCTCGGGCTGCGAGTCAAGCGGAGGGTCGGCCAACGAGGCTCCGGCGCCCTCCACGGCAAGCGAGGCGACGAAGTCCGCGACGTCGCGCGCGGCCCCGTCGGGCAGATGGGCGAACTGGGGTTCGATGAGCATGTCCTCATAGCCTTCGCCGCGGCTCACCGTCACCCGCACCCCTTGGTCGGTGAGCGCCGCCCGCAGCCGCGAATCGGGATCGCGACCGCGTCCCAGCAGCAGCGCCCGCCGCCTTCGGGGCTCGGACAACACGAGCGACTGGCAGTCAAGCGCGTTCAGACCGGCCAGCGTCTGGCCGCTGAACACGTAGCCGCCGGCCATGATCGCCCCCTCGGGGATCGTGCCGTGGTGGTGGTCGCGGTCGGCGGGCGCCAGACGGCTCGCCTCCAGCCGCGAGAACGCAGTCGTCTCCCGGATGAAGGCCGAACCGCGACCCTGGGTCGCCCACAGTGCGAAGTGGTCGATGGGCGCCCCGTCGGCCGCGGCCTTGAGGGCGAGCAGCCCGCCGACCGAGAGTGCGAGCGCGACGACCTCCGCGCAGCCGCTGCGCTCGCGCAGCCACCTGGCGGCGACGCCGACACTCTCGATCCACCCGTCGAGGAGCCCATCCGTCGACGGCTCGCCGGAGCTGTCCCCGGTCCCGGGCAGATCGAACCGCGCGACCGGGACGCCGACGGCGGCGAGGTCCTGGGCCCAATGGCGGCGCGGCGTGAACGAGGCCATGTTGTCCCATCCGAGCGGGGGAACGAATAGGACACCGACGGGTGCGCTCTCGGCCCCCGGGTGGAGCGTCGCCAGAAACGGGCCGGTCGCGGCCGCGAGCCAGGCGATCTGACGATTGGTGACGGTCACTCCCACGTGGGCCGGTAGTCGATGGAATACGCCGGTTCGGCCTTGCGCGTCCCGATCACCCGTGCGGGTATTCCGGCACAGACCGCCATCGGCGCGACGTCCCGGGTGACGATCGCGCCCGCCGCCACAACGGCACCCCGGCCGACAGTGACACCTTTGAGGACCGTCACCCGGGTGGCGATCCACGCGTAATCCTCGATCACGATCGGGGCGAAGTGGGCTTCGAACGCGGGGTCATGGAAGTCATGATCGGCGCTGATGATGAGGGTGTAGCTCGAGATGTTCACGTTGCGGCCAATCCGCAACTCGCCACGGCCGTCGAGCAGACAGTGGCGCCCGACGATCGAGTGGGTTCCGATCGAGATACCGGATGGCTTGTGCACGGAGGTGTGCATGAGCATCGTCGTCTTGGCCCGATCTTCAAATTCGACCCCCATCGCGCCATAGAGAGCCATGCGCGCGCGGAGCCCCGGAGTGCGGGAGGCGATCTCATTGCACATTGCGTCCGGTCCGGTGTTCCGGATGGTGTACGCGACATGACGTGCGCGCGCGATCAGGTCGCTCTCCATGGTACGGACGATACCGGCTGAATGGTGAGACCCGGTGGCCCGTCGGGCCCGACGGCTACGTAGAGGCATCCAACGAACGTCCAGTCAGACGTGTCGAACGTGCGTCCACTGGAGCGCACTGGGCGCGGGCCGGGGCGCTGGACGTTCGATCAACATCTCATGCTCAAGCGTCTGCTCTCCATCGTCGGTCTGCTCCTCGCGACCGGTCTCGTGTTCGCCTCCTCATCCTTGGCCGCGACCGAAACGCTGACGCCGGCGCGCACGTCGGGCGCACTGAGGTTCAACGCGCGGGGAGTTTCGCTGAGCGACGTCATCGCCGCGAGCCTGACGGTCGGCGGTCGCCGGATCAAGCTTCAGGTGGCTCCGCTGCGCCACGCCGGCGCAGTCCGCCAGATCGTCGTCGAGCACGTCGCCTCGACGGGCACGCGGCGTCCCGCCCTACGCCTGGTCCTGGGGGGGAGCGGTGTCGCCCAGCCGCGCCACACGCAGTCACGGCTCCCCGTGGCGCGGATCACGCCCGTCGATTACCGCCGCCGGACGCGCGATCGTCATACCACCGCGACCACGAGCACCGCTGCCCCGACCGCGACCACCGCGACGACCCCGCCCACCACGACGTCGACCGTCTCGACCCCCACGACGAAGTCCTCGGGCT
>CAZZWJ010000086.1:0-9817 GCA_964657875.1 uncultured Solirubrobacteraceae bacterium | reverse complement strand
TGGCCCTCTGTGAGACGGTCGTCGAGCGCCTGGCGGCCGGGTCGGACTCCCAGCGGGCGATCGCCGCCGCCGCGCGGCTGCTCGCCGCCCAGGCGGCGGGACGGCTCGGTGCCGCCGACCGCGCCCGCGAGCAGCTCGAGGCGCTGTGCGGGATGGGTGAGCCGGCGCTCGCGGGGCTGTCACGGATCGCGGGGCGGCTGGCCGCCTCGGGGGCGGACGCCGCCGCCCACGCCCAGGTCGCCGCCGCGACCGCCACCGTCCTGTGGCGGCTGGGGCGCAGCGCCGAGGCGCAGACGTTCGCCGCCGAGGCGGCGGCGTCGTTTGGACGGCTGGGGTCGGCCGAGCTCGCGGGCGGTCTGCGGGCGCTCGCGCGGGAGATCGCCGAGGCGGGGTGACCGCGACGCACGCGAGCCGATGCGCGGCGGGCCGGCGGCGGGGGTCAGAAGCCGGTGAGGTTGACGGGCGCCAGCGCGGTGGTGAACATCGCGTCGGCGCGCTGCAGGGCGCCCGCGGTGTGCTCGACGACCGTCCCCGCGATCCGCTGTCCGCGGAGGCTGACGCCGCCCAGGTAGGCGGAGGCGAGCGCCGTCTGCGCGAGCGTGAGATCGGGAGCCGCGTCGGTCGGGGCGCATCGCGCGCCCGTCGAGTCGCCGGCCAGGTGGTAGCGGCCGGCGACGCTCACCGCAGTCGCGTCGAGAACCTCGAGCACGAGCTCGCCGGCGACCGCGTAGCGGCGCGCCGACAGCGCGGCGGGAACGTCGAGCAGCCGCAGCCACAGGAAGTCGGCCGTCTCAGACGCGATCAGCGTGCGGGCGTCGCCGAGCAGCCAGCGCACCGAGTCGTCGAGCCCGCCCCACGTGGCGATCTCATCGACGCCGTCGATCCCCGTGAGGTAGGCCCACAGGTCACGTTGCGCGACATCGTTGACCGCGACCGGCCACTCCATCGCCTTGATCGCGCCGCGCGGCGGCACGAGCGCCGCCTCCCGGACCGCGGACCAGGCGAGCAGGCCGTCGACGCCCGCGTCGCCATCGTGGACGAGGTAGTTGTGCGGAAGCTCACCGAGCTGGGGATAGCCGTCTCGACCCAGGGCCCGATCCCACCACGGGCCGTCGCGATCGACCTGCCCGGCCCGGCGCCGGCGGGCGGCGGCGAAGACCGCGGGGGCGAGCTCGGCGAACTCATCGCGATCGACCTGGCGCACGCGCGTGATGTCGCCCTGCACCTGGCTTCCGGGTCGGCTGCGCTGCAGCACCTGGCGCGCCCCGAACGTCCCCGGCGCGTAGCCGAAGCGTCCGTAGATCCCCCACTCGGCGGCGATCAGGATCGACAGCGCATCCCCCCGCTCGCGGGCCGCGCGCAGCGACCGTCCGAGCATCTCCCGGAGCAGCCCGCGCCGGCGGTGGGTGGCGGCGACGGTGACCGCGGTGAGGGCGTCGGCGGCGATGACCTCGGTCTCATCGCCGACACCGGGGACGGTGATCGTGCGCGGCAGGGTGCGCAGCGTGGCCACCCAGCGGCCGCGGTCCCGGGCGCCCCACGTCCGTTGGGGGTCCCAGCCGCGCCGGACCGCCTCCGCGTGGGCGCCGGCCTGCGCCGACGCCGGGTCGTGCAGAAACGTCGAGGTCAGCGTCGCGCACCAACCGTCGATCTCAGCGGCGGGGACGGGATGAACGATCTCCACAGCCATCGCGCTCGATTGTGTCAACGGATCTCCGTCCGGCGGGCGGCGGCGGCGTTGAGCAGCTGGTCCTCCCCCCAGAAGAGCTGCTCGCCGACGACGACGGTCGGGACGCCGAAGACCCCGTGCGACATCGCCCGCTCGTGGGCGGCGTGAACCTCGGCTTTGATCGCCGGCTGGGCCACGGCGAGGGAGAGCGTGGTCGGATCCAGTCCGGTGCGCCGCGCGGCGGACTCCAGGACGCCGAGCTCGGCCAGATTCGCGCCTTCGAGGAAGGCGAGTCGCATGGCCGTGAGCGCGAATGCCTTCAGCGCCGAGCGCTGCCCGGCGTAGGTCATCGCCCGGGCCACGAGGATGTCGCTCACCGGCCACGGGTCGGGCCAGCGCATCGGTCCCAAGCCGTACTCACGCGCGCGGCGCTCGCAGTCGGCGATCTTCTCATCGCGCTGTGCCTCCAGCCCCCATGAGCGACGAGCGTTGGCCGCGAACAGGCCACCGGCGAACAACGGCTGCCATCGCGCGTCGGCGATCAGATCATCGATGCGCTCCGCGGCGAGCCACGAGTACGGCGACATCGCCGCGAAGTAGAAGATCGGGCACGCGACGCTCACGCGCGGCACGCTAACCGAAACCCTCACCGTCGAGGATCTCGGGCTCTGAAGCCGCCGACGCGGCGCTGGTGAGCGGGTGCACGACCCACCGGAACGCTCGATCCGTGCCAGACTGAGTCCGTGTCGTCAACCGCCACCACCGTCGTCGTCACCGGCGCCAACGGTCTCGTCGGAGCCGCTGTGTGCGAGGCGTTGGCCGACCGTGACGTGAGGGTGCGGGCAATCGTCCGCCACGCCGGAGCCGCCCCGGATCTCCCGGGGGTCACCGAGGTGGTCGGCGATTTCACCGATCCCGACTTCGCCGCCACGGCGCTGTCCGGGGCGACCTCGGTGGTCACGACGGTGCATCCGATGGGCAGCGACCGCGAGACCCAGCACCGCGTCGGCGTCGAGGGCACCTCCCGCTTCGCCCGCGTGGCTGTCGCGGCGGGCGTCGAGCGGCTGATCCACATCTCGACCGCGGCGGTCTATGACCGCTCCCCGGAGGTGGGGGATATCGACGAGTCCGCGGCGCTCGTCGCCGACGACGGGAACGACTACGCCGTCACCAAGCGCGACACCGACGCGGCGCTCGCCGACGTCGACGGCATCACGCGGATCCTCCTGCGTCCGCCGGCCATCCTGGGCCCGGGCGCGACCTCCACCTGGAACACGCTGCGCCCGGCGGCGATGGCCGACGACGAACCCAACCGTCGGGCCGTCGCCGAACAGACCTTCCCCTGGGTGCACGTCGCCGACCTCGCGACCGTCGCCGCCGACCTCGCCGCCGGCCGGATACCCGACGCCGGCGACGCCGCGCGCGGCCCGGTCCCCGGCGCCTGCACGGCCATCAACGTCGCCGTTTCCGCCCGCGCCACCCAGCGCGACTACTTCGAGGCCGTCACCGGCGCTCTCGGAGTCGATGCCGTATGGCTGCAGGCGCCGGCCTGGACCGGACGACTGCTCGTCGACCGTGCCCAGGCCTGGGGTTGGATCCCGACCGTGGATCTCCCTCAGGCGCTGGCCGAGGTCGTCGCCGGGCTGCGAGTGGATCGATCCTCGACCGGAGGCTGAGAATGCCCGATACCCGCTACACCCCGACCCCGGGCCGTGAACTTCAGGGATATCTCGCCCAGCCGCGGGGCAGCGGTCCGTTCCCGGGGGTCGTCGTGATCATGGACGCACTCGGTCTCAGCGACGACATCCGCGTCCAGGCCGACCGTCTGGCCGCAGCCGGGTACCTCGCGTTCGCGCCGGACCTCTACTCCGGGCGCGGCCTGAAATGCGTGATGGCGACCCTGAAGGCGTCCCGCTCGGGGGCCGGCGAGGCGTTCACGGACATCGAGGCCGCCCGCCAATGGCTCGGTGGCCGAGAGGATTGCACCGGCAAGATCGGCATCATCGGCTTCTGCATGGGGGGAGGGTTCGCCCTCCTATCCGCGCCGCGATTCGACTTTCAGGTCGCGTCGGTCAACTACGGCGAGGTCCCCGACGATGCCGCGCAACGGCTCGCCGGGGCCTGTCCGATCGTCGCCAGCTACGGCAAGCGCGACCGCGGGCTCAAGGGCCGGGCGCAGAAGCTCGACGCCGCGCTGGAGTCGCTCGGCGTCGCCCACGACGTCAAGGAGTATCCCGACGCCGGGCACAGCTTCATGAACCGGATCAGCACCGGGCCGTTCGGCCCGCTCGTCCGGTTCGTGGGCATGAACTACGAGCACGCCGCCGCTGAGGATGCCTGGACGCGTATCGACGACTTCTTCGAGCAGCACCTCCGCTGACCGTCTCCCCGGGATCGGTGCCCGGCTGGACCGATCAGGCCGGGACGATGCCGGTCACCTCGCCGGCATTGAGTACTTCGGGTGGCATATCCGAACACCACCACCGGCGGCTGCCCCTGAGCACCCGCGGGACGCATCGGCCTACGGCAGCGGCGCTCCGACGAGAGCCGCGACGACACCGATCGCGGCGGCGCCCAGCAGCGTCGGCACGACACCTCGCCTGAAGGCCAGCAGCGCGACCGCGGCGACGGCGAGCAGCCCCAGCTGCCAGGTTTGATGAAGGGCGGCGGCGAGCGTGACGGCGGCACCGAGGATGGCTCCGATCGCGGCCGGTCCGGCGCCGTCGAGAAACGCGCGAGCGCTGAGGTTGCCGCGCACCCGCTCAAAGCGCCGGCCGCCGAGCAGGATGAACGAGAACGACGGGCTGAAGGCGACGAGCGCGGCGAGCAGTCCGCCGGTGAGGCCGTGGGCGGCGTAGCCGACGGCGGCGACCGTTGCCACGACGGGTCCGGGGGTGATCTGCCCCAGCGCGACCGCGTTGAGGAACTCGCTGTTGGTCATCCAGTGATAGGCGTGTACCGCATCGCCCTGCATCAGCGGGATGATCACGAAGCCGCCGCCGAAGGAGAGCGCGCCGACCTTCAGCGCGGTCCAGGCGAGCGCGCCGATCCCACCGGCGCCCGCGGCCGCGCCGGCCACCAGCACGCCGAGCAGCGTCGGATCGATCATGGCCGCGACCGCCGGGCGCCGTTGCAGGACCAGCTCGACCATTCCACAGCCGAGGAGCACGAGCACGAGGTAGGGGCCGATCAGCGCCGCCCCGGCCGTACCGGCGACGAGGTAGGCGATCCACCGCAGCTGACGCGAGCGACTCCTGCGGACCCGCTCATAGCTGGGCTTCACCAGTCCCCACGCCGCGTGCGCCGCGACTGCCGCGACCGCCGCCCCGGCGCCGGCGCCGGCACCGACCACCCACTGCGGTGGGGAATGCTGGAGGAACAGCAGCGAGAGCAGCAGGATCAACCCGACGGCGGGGAGGATGAACCCCAGTCCGCCGACGATCGCGCCGGTCGGCCCCCCGACCCGGTAGGCGCAGAAGATCGCCAGCTGCGTCGACGCCGGACCCGGCAGCAGCCCGCACGCCGCGTTGGCGTCCTGAAAGGCGGGCGCGTCCATCCACTGCCTGCGCTCGACCATCAGCTCGCGCAGCAGCGCGATGTGCGCCGGCGGACCCCCGAACCCGGTGACGCCGATTCGCGTCCACTCGCGGGCGATCGACGCCAGTGGCGCTCGACCTCCCACCGGCGGTGACTCAGCGGTCACCGGCAACCTGAGCTGAACGGGCGACGAGCACGCGGGCAGTCTGACAAGCGAAACCCAGTGCGTGCCGATCGGGCACCGTGAACCTCCTGAACTTCGGACTCCGTCCTCGGTGGCGACTCACCGTCGCGCGCCCGACAGGCATGTTCAGTCAGCGGAGGCCGTCGAGAACCGTCAATATCTCGGCGCCGCAGAACCCAGGTGCTGTGCTCACGCCGCCGGGCGCGCGGCGGCTGGGGCGTAACGTCGGTGCAGCGACAGGGGATTGCCGTCCGGGTCCAGGCAGATCGCCTGCCAGCAGACGCCGGAATCGAAGGTCTCGCTGACGAACCGGACTCCCTTGGCCTCCAGCTGCTCGCGGGCGAGGGCAACGTCGTCCACCTGCAGCGCGATCGGACTGGCGTTGGCGGAGAAGGTGCCACCGAAGTCCTCACAGCGCATGACGGCGAGCGTGAGGTTGCCGGCCTGATACTCGATGCCGTCCCGGGTACCCCAGCGTTTGACGAACGGCAGTCCGAGCGTCTCGCCGTAGAAGGCGGTCATCGCGTCGAAGTCCTGCGCCGGGATGCCGACGAAGTCGACCCCCGTGATGAGCGGGCCTGGGTGGGTCATGGGGCGCGAGCCTACCCGGGTCCGTACCGGTATTCCAGGGCCGCTCGCGGTCTCAACCGAAAGGGATCTGGCGCGGTCGAGGCGGAGCTCGACGTCCCTCCCCGAGACGACGGACGACGGCTCGCCGGCGGCTGCGCAGCAGGCGATTCCCGGATGGGCGGTGACGGGCTCGAACCGCCGACTTCCTGCTTGTAAGGCAGGCGCTCTACCAGCTGAGCTAACCGCCCGCGACGGGCGATGGTAGTGGGCGGTCTCGGGCGCGGGCGATCCCGAGCCTGCCCGGACGCGCCCGTGTACCGTGCACAGGATGAGCGACGGGTTCGGAGGGTTTGACCGCCAGCGGGCGATGGACCAGATCAAGCGACTGGCCGCCGACGCGCCCGCGCACCTGGCCGGTGGGTTTGAGAAGCTCGTGCGGGAGTCACCGCCCCAGCGCCTGGAGCAGATCATGCGTTCACCGGCGCGGCGACCGATGCTCGACGGGATCTTCTGGCAGATGCCCCGGCAGGTCGATGCGAGCGCCGCCGCGGGCACCTCGACGACGATCCAGTGGGTGGTCACCGGCCGCTCCGACGGGGCCAACGACTTCTACCACCTGGTGATCGAGGACGGGCGGGCGCGCACCGAACGCGGGGAGAGCCCCGACGCGCGGCTCACGGTGACGATCGACGCAGTCGAGTTCCTCAAGCTCGCCAGCGGCAACTCAGACCCGATGCAGGCGTACTTCACCGGGCGCATCCAGCTTTCGGGAGACATCATGGTCGCCGCCAAGATGGCTCAGATGTTCAAGATGCCCGGCGCCGGCTCCTCGCCGCCCGCCAACGGCAAGCCCCCGGGCGACACCCCGCCCGCCGGACCCTCCGGGCCCGCCGGTTCCTGACCGTCACGATTGCGCGCCGCGACGCGCTGCCTCCTCGTTGGCCAGCGCGGTCGCGACGTCACGCGGGTAGGTCCGCCGCACCCACAGCATGAGCAGCCCGCTCGCGAGCAGCGGCACGAGCATGATCAGGAAGGTGTCGCGCAGGCCGCTCGCGCTGGCTCCGGCGCCGAACCCCGTCGCGCCGGATCCGCTCACTCCCGAGGCGAGGCGGTCGGATATGTAGCCGAAGAAGAACGGGGCGAGGCCGGTCGCGAGGTCACGCACGAACGTGCGCACACCCTCGGCCTGACCCCACAGGGTCGCGGGCATGATGTCCAGCCGCGCGGCATCCAGCGGCGGGTTGGGCGCGGCGACCGCGAGGGCGCCGATCACGTAGAAGATGAGTGCGAGCGGCAGCGTCGCGAGCGCGAACGCGGGCGTCAGGGCGACCGCCGCGACGACATAGGCGACCGCGGCCACGGTGATCCGGCCGGCGATGTGGCCCCCGGCGATGAGACGGTCGGCGACCCGACCACCGACCAGCGCGCCGCCCACCGCGACGATGACGATCCCCGCGAGCAGCAGGGTGGCCACGCTGTGAGCGATGCCGTAGCGGCGCTCCAGGTAGATCACCGCGAACGTCTCCAGCCCCTCGAGGAAGAAGTACCCGAGGGCGGAGGCGATCACGAGCGGCACGTTGGACGGAACGGCGAGCACGTAGCGAATCGCCTGCCACGGGTTCAGCCGTTGGGGGTCACGGGAGAGCACGAGGCCCCGGCGGGGCGGCACGTGCTGGCGGCGCACCTCCCGCTCGGTGAGCTCGTCGGGGGGCGGCAGCGGCTCGGAGCCGGCGGACGAGGCGGACCGGGAATCCGACTCCACGTCCTCGGCGGCGATGATCTCGGTCTCGCCGCCCGTCAGGCGGCTCTGACCGCCGCGGGCGGGCTCGGGCAGCGAGCGCCAGATCCAGACCCCGAGCGCGAAGCCGGGCAGCGCCAGCACCCCGAACGCCCACCGCCAACTCGCGAAGCCGGCGATCTCGCCGGTGACGAGGAATCCGAGCGCCGCGCCGAGCAGCTCGCCGGCGAGGATGAATCCGTAGACGCGGCCACGCTCGCCGGCGGGAAAGAAGTCCCCGGTGAGCGAGGCGACCGCCGGTCCCGCGATGGCGACCACGAACCCGAGTGACAGCCGGGTGACCAGCAACATCCCGAACGACACCGAGAACGCGCTCACCAGTTGGGCCATGCTCCACAACACGACTCCGCCGGCCAACATCCGGGTCCGCCGACTGCGGTCGATGAGCACCCCGGCCGGGAGCGCCGCGAAGGCGCCGATCAGCGGCGCGACCGCCGCCAGGATGCCGAGCGATGTGTTGCTGATGTGCAGACCCGCCTCGAGCTGGGTGCCGGCCGCGCCCACGGTCGCCTGATCGGCGGTGTTGAGCGCGAGCACGCAGGCGAGCACGAGCACCACGTGAACCCGTGCCGGACCGCCGATGACCGCCTGCAGCTTCTCCTCGGCGCCACGCAGGGGATGGGGGACGTCGATGCCGGACACCGTCGGCGTTCTGCCCGCGCGGCGGGGTGCTTGAACCACGTTTCTATGCTCGCCCCCGTGGGGGAGGACCGCCAACCGCCGGCATCTGCAGCGATCTCTCTGCGTGGGGTGGTCAAGCGCTTCGGGGATCTCGTCGCCGTCGACGGGCTCGACCTCGAGGTGCCCTTCGGCGTCTGCCTCGGCCTGCTGGGTCCCAACGGCGCCGGCAAGTCGACGACGATGCGCATGCTCACCGCCCAGGCGCTGGCGAGCTCGGGATCGATCCACGTACTCGGCTTCGAGCTCCCGCGCGAGTCAAAGCAGGCGCGGATGGCGATGGGCGTCGTCCCCCAGCAGGACAACCTCGACCAGGAGCTGAGCTGCCGTCAGATCCTCGCCGTGTTCGCCCGCCTCTACCGCGTGCCCAAGAACGAGCGAGCCGCCGCGATCGAGCGGGCGCTTGAGATCGCCAACCTCGGCCCGCGGGCTGACACGCTCGTGCGAGAGCTCTCCGGCGGGATGCGCCGGCGGCTGCTCGTCGCCCGCGGTCTCATCCACAGCCCGCGCCTGGTGCTGCTCGACGAGCCGACCGTCGGGCTGGACCCCCAGGTCCGCCAGGAGCTGTGGACCCTCATCGACGGCCTGCGGACCCAGGGCACCACCGTGCTCATGTCCACGCACTACATCGAGGAGGCCGAGCGCCTCGCCGACACCGTCGCGGTGATGTCCGACGGGAGGATCATCGCGCGCGGCACGCCCGCCGATCTCGTCGCCGAGCACGCCGGCCGTGAGGTGATCGAGGTCTACGGTCCGCCCGCGCGCCTCGCGCAGGTGACCGAGCAGGCTCGCCGCCACGGCTGGCGGCACCGGCGCAGCGGACCGGCGGTCGCGCTGCTGGGCGCCGAGGCCCTCGACGGCGAGGCGCCGGAGGGCGTGCGGCGACCCGCCAATCTGGAGGACGCGTTCGTCGCCCTCACCGGGGAGATGATCGAGTGAGCACGCAGCGCGTACGGCGCCTGGAGCCGGCGGCGCTCGCCGGCGTGATGAGCCGCGACGTGGTCCTCTTCAGGCGCTATTGGAAGGCGACGACGTTCTCCTCGATCGTGCAGCCGACGATCTACCTGCTGGCGTTCGGGCTCGGGTTCGGCTCCCTGGTCGGCCACGTCGGCCACATCCGCTATGTCGAGTACGTCGCGACCGGCGTCGTGGCCACCGCGGTCCTGTTCGCCTCGGCGTTTCCCGGAATGTTCAACACGTTCATCCGCTGGCAGTTTCAGCACACCTACGACGCGCTGCTTGCCGCCCCGGTCGACGTCGAGGAGCTGATCACCGCCGAGATGCTGTGGATCGCGATCCGCGCCGGCGTCTACGGGGTCGCGCCGCTGATCGTCGGGTTCTTCTTCCACCTCACGCCCGAGTGGGGGATGCTGCTCGTCCC
>CAZZWJ010000085.1:6549-9824 GCA_964657875.1 uncultured Solirubrobacteraceae bacterium | reverse complement strand
GGGGCCCGCGGCGGACGGCTCCGCCGGCGGGCCGTCGAGCGGCGACGCGGGCGGCGGCGCTGACAGATCGGGAAATCGCGGTTCGGAGTCGGCCTCGAGCTCGGGGCGGCGGCGGGAACGACGGCGGCCCAGCAGCGAACGGCGGCGGTCACCGCGCTCTCCGGAGGCGTCGAATTCCGGGACGGTCCCCTCGCGCATCCAACCGCCGTGCAGCGCCCGCGACGTGCACAGCTCACACACGGGATGGCGGGTGCCGCCGGCGAGGTAGATCTCTGAGTGCTCACCGCGCAGCAGGGTGCGCCCGCAGACGTCGCAGGAGGTCTGAGTGGTCGAGGTGCGAATCGCGCGCGTACTCATCTGAGGTCCGCGAGCCTACTACGCCCCGGCCGTGCTGACGACCCCCGACACCGAGTCGACCGGCTCAGCCGCAACGACCGATGAGCCGGATCAGTCGAATTCGCCTGAGAGCTTGGAGCGCAGGCGCAGCACGGCCTTGGTGTGCAGCTGCGAGACCCGTGACTCGGTGACACCGAGGACCTCTCCGATCTCCCGCAGGGTCAGGTTCTCGTAGTAGTACAGGGCGACGACGAGCTTCTCGCGTTCGGGCAGCGCCGCAATCGCGTCGGCGATGCGGTCGCGCAGTTCGGACTCGTCGACGAGCACCTGGGGATCCGGGGCGCCGCTGTCGGGCAGGGTGTCGAGCAGCGAGACCTGATCGCCGCTTGAATCGGCGACGTTCCACATCTCATCGAGGGCGACGATCGTCGAGTTGGAGATCTGGACGAGCTGATCCTGGAACTCCTGGACGGATATCTCGAGCTCGCGGGCCATCTCCTCATCCGAGGGGGCGCGCTGCAGCTGGGACTCGAGCTTCATGTTCGCGCGCTCGAACAGGCGGGCGCGGGCGCGGACCGATCGCGGCACCCAGTCCAGCGTGCGCAGCTCGTCGATGATCGCGCCGCGGATGCGGGTGATCGCGTAGGTCTCGAACTTGATCTTGCGATCGAGGTCGAAGCGCTCGATCGCCGAGATCAGACCCCCGAGGCCGTAGGAGATGAGGTCGGCCTCCTCGACATGGGCCGGCAGACCCGAGCTCATGCGGCCCGCGACGTATTTCACCAGGGGCGAGTAGGCGACGACCAGCCGCTCGCGAGCCCGCTCGTCGGCGGTGGCCTTGTAGCGCTTCCAGAGTTCCTGGAGCTCGATCGCTTTGACGTTGGTTTGCATCCGTAGGAGTCCCGTTTTCCGGTACTAGGCCCGCGGGTGCGAGGCCGCGTAGGCGGTTCGCAGCCGCTCGGACTCTACCCGAGTGTAAACCTGGGTGGTCGAGATGCTCGCGTGTCCGAGCAGTTCCTGGATCGCCCGCAGGTCGGCCCCGCCGTCGAGCAGGTGGGTCGCGAAGGAGTGACGCAGCGCGTGGGGATGAGCCTGGGCCAGGGCGGGGGCGTGGCGGGCCGCCAGACGCGACCAGGTGGCCAGCCGCCGGCGGACGTCGGAGGTCGACAGCCGCCGGCCGGATTTGGAGAGGAACAGCGCCTCGCAGGCGGTGCCGGCGCCGTCCCCGACGAGGCCGGGGCGTCCGGTGGCCAGATAGCGGGTGAGTGCGCGCAGCGCGTGCTCACCGGTGGGCACGAGCCGGGTCTTGCCGCCCTTGCCCTCCACCCGCACGCTCTCCCCGTCGAAGTCGATGCTGTGGCGGTCGAGCGTGACGAGCTCCTCGGCGCGCAGCCCCGCGGCGTAGGCGAGCTCGAACAGCGCCCGATCGCGCAGCGCGAGCGGGGTGGTGGCGGGAATCCGGTCCAGCAGCGTGGCGACCTCGGCGGCCTTGAGCACGCGCGGCAGCCGGTGAGTGCGCTTGGGGGCGCTGAGGAGCTCGGCGGGGTTCTCCTCCCGGGCGCCCAGGGTCAGCTGCACCGCCAGCAGCCCGCGCATCGACGCGAGCTTGCGCGCGACCGTGCTCGGCGCCTGGCCGGCTTCGGTGAGCGAGGCGAGGAAGCGGCGCAGCCGCCGGATGTCGAGCGTGGAGGGCGTGAGGCCCTGGGCCGTGGCCCAGCGGGCGAGCTGGGTGGCGTCGATCGCGTAGGCGCGGCGGGTCCGCGCGGCGACCGCGCGGCGGCGCAGATCCTCGTCGAAGGCGTCCAGCGCCGCCTGCCAGACCGCGGTGACGCCGTCGCGGTCGGCGACCGGTCGGGAGTCGTCGGTGGCGGTGGCAGCGGACATGTGCGACACATGGTTCGCCGTGGCGTCCCGCAGACCTCTCGCCCGACCGTGGGACCCGCCGACCGCGACGCTCAGCTGGTGACCTGGACGAGGGTGCCGACCGGGGTGAACGGGTACACCTTCGCCGCATCGGGCTCGCTCATCTCCAGACAGCCGTTGCTCTGGGGCGAGCCGTAGGAGTTGCGCGGGTAGTAGTGCAGGGCGTCACCGCCGTTGAAGTAGCTGACCCAGCGGATGCCCGTGTCGTCGTAGTGGCTGCCGTCGACGTTGGTGCCGATCATCGTCACCGACGGCGCGTGCTCGAACACCGGGAACGTGCCCGTCGCGGTCGTCGCGCCCGGGACCCCGCTGTTGTCGAGGATGTCGGAGAGGACCATCTGGCCGCTGTGCCAGACGAAGAGATGCTCGGGCAAGGTCTCCGTCGAGGACACGAACGTGTACCCGAACGTGTTGCGCTGATGCTTGATGACCGCCTGAAACAGCGCGTCCCAGGTCTCGGAGTCCTCATAGCCGGTGACCTGCAGGCCGTGGTCGGTCTGAAACCGCATCAGCGCGCCCTGCGTCATCACGCCCGCGTTGGCGGCGCCGTGCCACTCGGCTCGCAGACCGGCGGGGGTGTTGGCGTAGGCCCAGCTGAGCGTGGCCGCCGGGGGAGCCTCGGCCGCGATCTCCTGCGCCGCGAGCGTGTCGGCGGGCGCCGCCGCGGTGTAGTTGACCTTGAGCGGCAGGTAGCCGAGCTGGGCGAGCATCTGCTGCAGGCGGATCGTCGATCCCGCCGGGACGGTCCAGGTGGCGGTGCTCGCGCTCGAGTCCTGGGTGGCGCCGGCGATCCTCACGCCCGCGGGCAGGCCGACCGAGACCTTCTGATCGAGGCCGTATCCGTAGCCGGTGGGCACGAAGCGGATCGCGTGGCTGGAGATCGTGTGCCAATGACCGGCGTTCGCGGGGCTGACCGTCGGCAGATGGGAGCCGAGGACCTCGGAGACGGGCTTTGAGAAGGTGAGCGTGATCGGCGTGTTGGAGTGGATCGTCTTCCCGGAGCTCGGTGCGGCGAC
>CAZZWJ010000085.1:0-6517 GCA_964657875.1 uncultured Solirubrobacteraceae bacterium | reverse complement strand
TTCATGACCTCGGCGGGCGCGGTCTCCCAGCGCTGCACCGTCCCGGCGACATACATGGTGCCGGCGGTCGCCGAGTGCGGGAGGCTCACCGTCCGCTGCGCGCGGGTGAGCGTGTGGCGGTGGACCGTCGCGGGGGTGGCACCGTAGGAGATCGTCCGTACGGGCTCGTTGAAGCGGACCTTGAGGTCACCGGACTTCGTGAGCGTGACGAAGCGGTCATGCAACGTGGTCGCGGGGACGGTCACCGTGCGCGTGACCTGCTGCGCGTGGCCGGTCAGCCACGAGATCCAGCCCGGACGGCGCACGGTTGCGGTGACGGTGAGCTTCTCGCCGGCGGGGACCTTGACCCCGGGGTAGACGACCGGATCGCCCTTGACGACGACCCGCACGAACTTCTCGTGCTGCTGCGGTCCCGTGGTCGCGATCACGCGTGTCACCGTGCCCCCGCCGAGCGGCAGGTTGACCCGGGCCAGGGCGCCCGGAGTCGAGGTGATCGTCGCCCGGGAGCCCGACAGGATCAGCGCGCCGGCGACGAGCACGCAGAGGATCAGGACGACGACGCCGCCGGCGACGAACCAGGGGGTGCGGCCGTGCCGGCCGGGGGTCCGGCGCCTGGCGCCCCATCGACCCCGGTAGACGGTCATCTTCTGACCTGCGGGGGTCGTGAGATAGGAGACGCTCGACATTTGCTCAAGAATACCCGAGGGGCCCCCGCGGACCCCTAAGATCGCGTGAAGAACGCACGGGTTTGCAAGTGGAATTGCACCGAGCAGGATTCGGGATCCCGCCGGTGAGGAGCGATGGGCCTGAAAGTGGGTGGTCGCTTGCAGACGGCGGGCGGCTACTGGCCGGCCGCGTCGAGCGAGGTCGGGGGCGGCTCGGCCGATCCGCGTCGGGCGACGGCGCGCATCCACCCCCGCTCCCACTGCGAGAGGCGCCACAGGTCGCGCTTGACCCGGTTGGGATCCAGCTGACGGCCCGGCAGGTGCATGTTGGCGGTCTTGATCAGCCGTGTCTCGTCACCGGTGAGGGCCATCCACTTGGCCAGGACATCGTCGGAGTCGGGCAGCCGCGCGGAGCCGTAGGGACGCGTGTCGTCGGGGAAGGTGACGCAGTACTCGTTGAGCAGACGGTGCGTCTGGGCGAGGTAGGCGATGATCGAGCGGTGGGGGTAGATCAGGTAGGCGTAGGCGGCGCCACCGGCGCCGGGCTCATCTCCGGGACCGTCTGACTGGGTCCCCCACACGCGGATGAATCCGAGGTCGCGGTACATCGCCCACTCCTCCTCCCCGACGCAGGAACGCAGGAGCGCCCGCGCCCGCTGCTCGGCGCGGCGCTCGCGTCCGGGGTCATATCCGACCGTCGGGGCCGCCCGGTGGCGGGCACGCAGCCGATGCCAGAGTTCGGCGATCCGCGGCGCCAGCTCTTCGGAGAGGAGCGCGACGGCCACCAGTGCGGTCGCGACGAGCGCCAGGATCATCGGCGCTGGGGGGCTAGCGGCCCCCGGCCGCCTGCGGAAAGAAGATGACGCGGTCGGCGTCGCGGGGCACGTCCTGAAAGCGCCGGACCATCTGCGCCTGCCGTCGTCCGGTGTCATCGAGCGTCGGCACCGCCGCCCAGAGGCCGGCGTCGAGCTGCCGCCGGAACTCCTCGAGCAGACGCCGTTCGTCCCCGACGAGCTCGACATCCCCCTCGGCGATGAGCACTTCGCCGTGTCCCGGTTTCATTCGGAGAAACTTCACCACAGGATTATGTCACGCTCGAAGTCGCGACGGGGCGATCTCGCCAACTTCCGTGACGGCCGCCCGCGTGAGGCCGAGCACGTCGACCGGGCCGGGGCCGGCGCCGACATCGCGCAGACCGTCACGGACGGCGGCCGCGGCTCGGCGCTTGGCTTCACGCGCGGCCTCGAGCGGCGTGTCGCCGAGGGCCAGCCGGGCCGCGAGCACCGAGGAATGCGTGCATCCCGAGCCGTGTGCGGCGCCGCCGGGATGGCGCTCGCCGGGGATCTCGACGATCCGCTCGCCGTCGAAGAACGTGTCGGTCGCCTGGTCACGGTGACCGCCGGTGACCACGACGTACCGGGGACCGAGCGCGTGGATGGCCCGGGCCAGGGCCGCGGCCTCCCCCGCTGATCCGGGGGGACCGAAGTCGACGGGGGTCCCGAGGGGGGCGTCGGGCCCGCGGGGGGCGTGGAGCGAGCCGACGAGGGCCCGCGCCTCGGGGAGGTTCGGCGTGAGCACCGTCGCTCGGGGCAGGAGCTCTGAGACGAGCATCGCCCGCGCGTCGTCGTGCAGCAGCGCGGCCCCCGACTCCGAGACCATCACCGGGTCGATCACGATCGGCGGCGGCGCGGCGGCGAACACGTCGAGTCCGCGGGCGACCGCCTGGATCGCCTCGACCGTCCCGAGCATCCCGATCTTCACGGCGTCGACCGTCACGTCGTGGGCGATCGCGTGGATCTGGGCGACGATCATCCGCGGCGACACGGGCTCGATCGCGTCGACCCCGACCGTGTTCTGGGCGGTGATCGCGGTGACCGCGGTCGTTCCGTGCACCCCACAGGCGGCGAACGCCTTGAGGTCGGCCTGGATTCCCGCGCCGCCCCCCGAGTCCGATCCCGCGATCGACAGCGCGCAGCGGATCCGCGGGACCATGTCGATCATGACGGCCGAGGTTACTGTGAGTCCCCGGGGAGGCACTCGACGCCGGGGGCGATCACGGGACGGCGGCATACCGTCCCCCGGGTCCGCGACGCACGAGACCGCGCAGCTCCAGCGCGGCGAGCGCGGCGAGCCCGGCGTCGGCGTCCAGCCCCGCCCGCGTGAATGCCGCTTCCCCTGCCTCTCCCTCCGCGATCGCCTCCCACAACGCGACGAGCGGCCGCTCCAGATCGCCGGTTTCGCCGGCGCGCCGACGCGCGAGCACTCCGACGCCGCCGGCGTGCGCAGGCGCGACCGCGGGTGCCCCCACGCCGTAGAGGGCGTCCAGCACGTCCTGGGCCCCGGTGACGAGTGTCGCCCCGTTGCGGAGGAGGCCGTGGGGGCCGGCGGCCAGCGGCGAGGTCGCGCCACCCGGCACCGCGCCGACGTCACGCTCGAGCTCCCGCGCCCAACCGGCGGTGAGCAGCGCGCCGGACCCGGCCCGCGCCTGGACGACGACCGTCATCGCGCCGAGCGCGGCGATGATGCGGTTGCGGGCGGGGAACATCCACCGCCGCGCCGCGCAGCCGGGGCCGAGCTCGGAGATCGCCACCCCCTGTTCCCGCACCCGAGCGAGCAGTCGGTGGTGGCTGGCGGGGTATGCGCGGTTCGCCCCGGCGGGCAGGACCGCGATCGTGTGCCCGCCGCTTCTCAGCGCGCCGTCGTGGGCCGCGCCGTCGACGCCGAGCGCCAGTCCGCTGACCACGGTCAATCCAGCGGCCGCGAGATCCCGCCCCAGGGCGTGGGCCATGTCCAGTCCGTAGCCGGACGCCTGCCGGGCGCCGACGATCGCCACCATGCCCGCGCTCGCGAGCTCGCGCAACCGCGCCATGCCCCCCGCGACGTGCAGCGCCGCCGGCGGGCAGGACAGGTCGCGCAGCGCGGCCGGGTATCCGAGGTCACAGCGGCAGACCCCCTCCAGCCCCGCCCGCTCCCGCACCGCGGCCTCGGCCGCCGGATCCTGCGCCGCGAGCTCCCGGGTGACGGTCTCCCGTTCGCCGCCGCCCACGGCGGCGATGAGCTCCGCGTCGCCGAGCGCGAGCAGCTCGCCGATCACGCCCCGTCGCACGTCGAGATGCCCGGCGAGGCGCGACAGCAGCCACGTGCGCCGGGCGCAGGCGTCGCAGATCGCCGACGCGGCGGACGCGCTCACGCGACGGCCGGCGCGTCGGAACCGGTGCGCTGACGGAGGCTGAGCGCGAGCAGGATGTCGGCGCGGCGAACCGGGGCGCTGTCGGCGAGATCGGCGATCGTCCGCGCCACCCGGATCAGCCGATGGCGCCCGCGGGCGCTCAGCATCCCCGAGCCGTAGGCCCGGCCGAGCTCGGTCTCGGCGTCGGACTCCAGGGCCACGTGACGTCGCAGCGCCCGCACGTCCATCTCCCCGTTACAGCGGGCGCCGGTGCCCCGCAGCCGCGAGCGCTGGCGGTCGCGCGCGCGGGCGACCCGTTCCTGGGCCTGCGCGGAGGTCGTCCGCGGGGCGCCCCGCAGCTCCGCGTCGGTGGGACGGCGGACGTCGACGAGCAGATCCATGCGATCCAGCAGCGGTCCGCTCAGCCGCCGCTGATGGCGTCGCAGGTCCGCCTCCCCGCAGCGGCACCGGTCACCGACCCCGGCGAAGCCGCACGGACACGGGTTGGTCGCCGCGATCAGCATGAAGCGGGTGGGAAACGACAGCGAGCGCTGGCCGCGGACGATCGTCACCTGCCCGTCCTCCAGCGGCTGGCGCAGCGCGTCGAGCGCCGGACGCTGAAACTCCGACAGCTCGTCGAGGAAGAGCACGCCGTGGTGGGCGAGCGTCACCTCACCGGGCCGGGGTGGTGCCGAGCCGCCGGCCAGACCCGAGGGCGAGATCGAGTGATGCGGCGCGCGGAACGGCCGCTTCGTGATCAGCCCGTCGGCGTGCAGTCCGGCGACGCTGTGGATCCGCGTCACCTCGATCGCCTCCTCACGTGAGAGCGGGGGCAGGATCGACGGCAGCCGACGAGCGAGCATCGTCTTGCCGGTGCCGGGCGCGCCCTCCATCAGCAGGTTGTGACCACCCGCGGCGGCGATCTGCAGGGCGAGCAGTGCGACGTGCTGGCCCCGGACGTCGGCGAGGTCGGGCTCCGGCGGGCGCACGCGCGCGCCGGGTGAGTCGGCGCGCGGGGGCAGCGGCGGGGGCGCTGCTCCGGCGAGCACCGCGGCGGCGGCGCGGAGATCCTCCACGGCGATGATCGACAGCCCCTCGACGAGCGCCGCCTCCCGGGCCCGCGGCCGGGGCACGACGAGCCGCGTGCAGCCGGCCCGGTGGGCACCCTCGGCGACCGCGAGCGCGCCCGGCGAGTCACGCAGGTCGCCGCCGAGTGAGAGCTCGCCGAACACCGCGCACCCCTCAAGCCCCTCCGCCGGCAGCTGCTCGCTCGCGACCAGGAGCGCGAGGGCGAGCGCGGCGTCGAAGCCAGGGCCCGCCTTGCGCAGCGATGCGGGCGCGAGGTTGGCGGTGATCCGGCGGTCGGGAAAGCGGAAGCCGGAGTTGAGGATCGCCGCTCGGATCCGATCCCGTGACTCGCGCACCGCGGTGTCTCCGAGGCCGACGATCGTGAACGACGGGAGGCCAGTCCGGATGTCGACCTCGACCCAGACCTGACGGGGTTCGACACCGTCGATGGCGAACGTGGTGACCTGGGCGAGCATGGCGTCAACGCTACGCCGGATCACGTCACAGGTGGGTCACGAAACCGCCGCAGTTAAGTGCCGCTTTGCAGGAGCTTTTTGTCACCAATTCGTTGCGATCGTCACCCACGCGTGACACGATCCTCCCTACCGTCGGGCAGGTGATCAGCCACCCTCCCCCACCCCGATGACCGACGCCGCGCGCTCCGAGTCCGCGGCGCCCGCCCCGCGCGCCGCACTCGGCGCCGCCGGTGAGCAGCTCGCCGCCGCGCATCTGCAGCGCCTCGGCTACGTGATCCTCGAGCGCAACCACCGCACGCGCTGGGGCGAGCTCGACCTCATCGCGCACGCCCACGGGACGCTGGTGTTCGTCGAGGTGAAGACCCGCCGGCGCAGCGCTCGGGCGGGCTCTCCGTTTGAGGCCGTCGGACCGCGCAAGCAGGCTCAGGTGCGGCGGATGGCAGCGGGATGGCTGGCGCGGGCCCGGAACCGGCCCCATGCCGAGGATCTGCGCTTCGACGTGATCGGGGTGACCGTCGATGACGCCGGCGCGCTCATCGAGCTCGAGCACCGCGAAGGGGTGTTCTGAGGGGTCGCTTCACGACCGCCGTGACGCCGCCCGAGTCCCTATCCCAGCGCGAGCTGGGTGTAAGCGGTCGACTGAAACGACATCCGGTGCAGCGGTGAGACGCCGAGTCGCTCGATCGCCGCCCGGTGCTCGGGCGTCGAGTAACCGACATGGCGGGAGAACTCCCAGCCGGGATGCGTCCCGTCGGCGCGCTGCATGTAGCGGTCGCGCGTCTCCTTGGCGAGGATCGAGGCGGCCGCGATCGCGGCGCTCTGGCCGTCCCCGCCGATCACGGCGCGCTGCTCGTGGCCGAGGTCGGCCACGGCAAAGCCGTCGCTGAGGCAGATGCAGCCGGGCCTCGCGTAGGTCCCAGCGTTCATTCTTCATCGTCACCGGCTCGTCGCCGTCTAGCAATTTCATCACTGCCGCAAGCCCGTCCTCGAGTAGCCCGCGGGTCTGGCTTTGCTGGATGCCTATCATGATGCCATCGGTGGGGAGCGACCCGGGCCCAAGTCCAAGCATAACCCGACCCCGGGTCAGATGGTCGAGCAGAACGATACGCTCGGCGACCCAGAGTGGGTTGTGATACGAA
>CAZZWJ010000084.1:0-9830 GCA_964657875.1 uncultured Solirubrobacteraceae bacterium | reverse complement strand
GATAAACGCCAGTGACAGAAGCATGGCTCCGAGCATGACCGCAAAGCGCGGCGAAGTTCTCGGGCATGAGACCGGCCTCATAGCCCGAGTCGTCGTCGGGCGGATGCAGGATGTTGGCGATGATGTCCTTCACCGAGCTGCCCTGGGACTGCACGTCGAGGCGGGGACCCAGGCGACCGTCGTAACCGCCGGCGGCGAGGCTGTGACAGGCCGCGCACCCGTCGCTGCTGAAGAGTCGCTCGCCGGTGTGCACCTCGTGACCTGCGGCGGCGACCCGGCGGATCTCCCGGGCCTTGGCGGCGGCGGAGATCGGCAGCGCCCGCGGTGGCGCGCCCTGCCCGACGCCCGCGGCGACGAGGCCGGTCCCGACGAGCACGAGGATCGTGAGGCCGAGGCCCGCCCAGCGCCAGCTCATCGGTCGCCCCGATCCACCGCGGGCGCCCCCGCGGGAGCGACGATGCTCGAGCGGGCGATCGCCAGCGCGAGGATCACGAGCACCGCGGCGACGATCTCGGTGACGAGGATCGTGGTCGCCCGGCTGTCGTAGCGGTGCTCGGCGAACCTGAAGAAGCTCGTCGAGTGCGAGATCAGGATCGAGACGACGGCGCCGATCGAGATCGAGATCGCACCGAGCGCGAACAGCAGCGGACGCCCGAGGAGCAGCAGGGCGATGACCACCCCGGAGCCGATCGTGTTGAGCCAGAACAGGGGTCCGACGACGCGAACCTGGGCGTAGCCCTCCCAGAACAGGTGGCCGTGCAGGTACCCGGCGATCCCGACCGCGATCGCAGCCGCGAGCAGCAGGGCCCACACGAGCGATGACGGCCGGCCGGGGGAGAGGAGGAGGGTCAGGCGTCGCAACGTGAGAGGTGTCTACCCACTCCGGTTACCGGATCATCGCCTTCGCGCAAAAGATGAGAGCGTTCTTCGTCTGACGCCGTCCGCAGGCGACCGCGGCGAGTCCGCGGGCCGTCGACAGCCGACCGCGGAGAGGCGCGGCCGCGCCGTTTCAGGCGATGAGCTCCATCTCGGGCGCCGTCCCGGTCTCCCGCAGCGAACCGGCGAGCAGGTGGCGCTGGCGCTCGGTGAGCGACCCGATCGGCTTGGTCTCGGTGATGTGGTTGCGGGTGAGAAACCGGCGGCAGCGCGTCGTGCCCCAGCGGCGCTGGCTCATGAGCAGCTCCCCGACCGGCCAGCTCGCGGCGGCGTCGGGACACTCGAGCAGAACGTCCGCGGCGGAGACCTTCCCGAGGGCGACGTGCCGTTTGATCGCGGCTCGCGCGAGCCGGACCTCGTTCGCGCGCTGCAGTGCCCGCATTCGCTGCGGCTCGGAGGTCTGCGTGGCGGTCTGCGTCATAAGGCGCTCTCACTTCCCTGACTTTGTGTCCTGGGCGGACGTTGACGTTCGCCGACCGGCCGCGGCCGCGAGACGGCCATGGTCGATCGACCCGGTTCATGCGATGAGGCCCGAGGCCGACCCGAGCTCCGGGCCGACCGCGGTGCAAAGTGCTGTGCCCCGTTGATGAGCCGAGTCCAACCCGGCCGACCCACCATCGGTGCGACGCCTGTCAACCTAGAACAACGGCCCGGTCACAGCAATGTCACATCGGGTTGACATGCGCTCAGAGCGCACTTTTTCTGTGCGCCAGGCGGCTCAGCCGGTGGGCAGCGGCCCGTGCTCGGCTTCGAAGCTGCGCTTCACCGCACCGAAGCGCTCGAGGGCCAGATCGAGCGTTCCCTCATCATGGCTCGCCATCACGCTCGTGCGCAGCAGGGCGCCGGCGGGACCGACCGCCGGATGGACGGCGAGGTTGACGAACACCCCCGCGTCGTAGAGCGCCTTCCACAGCAGCGCTGCCTTCCAGTCCTCGCCGACGACGACCGGAACGACCGTGGTGAGCACGTCGCTGCCATCGGCGAGGCGGGTCGGCTCGACCACCGAGAAGCCGAGCGCGGCGAGGCCGGAATGCAGGTACCGGGCGTTGCTCAGGGTCCGGGCCATGAGCTCGCGGCCCTCCTCCGAGCGGCAGATCCGGACGGCGGCGAGCGCGGCGGCCATCGCCGCCGGCACCGCCGACGCGGTGAAGATGAAGGACCGCGCGCTGTAGCGCAGGAACTCGATCACGTCCGCATCGCCGGCGATCACGCCACCGCACGACGCGAGCGACTTGGAGAACGTCGCCATGCGCAGATCGACGCGGTCCTCGACCCCGAAGAGCTCGCTCGCGCCCGCGCCGCGGGCGCCGAGGACGCCGAGCGCATGGGCCTCGTCGACCATCAGTCGGGCGCCGTGGCGCGCGCACAGGTCGGCGATCTCGGGCAGCGGCGCGACGTCGCCCTCCATCGAGAAGACGCCGTCGACGACCACGAGCACGCCGCCACCGTCCTCGCCGGCGGCGGTGAGCCGCTTGTCGAGCAGGTCGAGCCGGTTGTGGCGGAAGGTGCGTATCTTCGCCCCCGAGAGCAGGCAGCCGTCGAGGATCGACGCGTGGTCGGTGGCGTCCGCGACCACCGTGTCGCCGGGTTGCAGGATGGTTCCGAGTGCGCCGAGGTTCGCCTGATGCCCGGTCGTGAACACGAGCGCCGAGTCGGTGCCCATCCACTCGGCGAGCTCGCGCTCGAGCTCGAGGTGGATGTCGATCGTGCCGTTGAGAAAGCGCGAGCCGGTGAGGCCGGTGCCGTAGCGGTGCACGGCGTCGATCGCGGCTTGGCGCACCCGCTCGTCACCGGTGAGCCCGAGATAGTTGTTGGACCCGAGCATGATCCGCGGCGCGCCCTCCATCTCGACCACCGGCAGCGTGGCTCCCTCGAGCAGGCGGAAGTAGGGGACGAGGTCGGCCTCCCGCGCGCTCCTCAGCAGCGCGAGACGCTCGCTGTCACGGACCTTGTCGAAGACGTCGGGCATCGCACGCGCACTTTAGATCACCGCTCTGACGCACCCGCCCGGTCGCACGTTGCGGGATTTCCCTCTCGCGTGATGACCGATGGCGCTGTCACCATGGAGCGTCATGACTGAACGCCCTGTGGAGGATCCCGTCGACGCGCAGGTGGTCGGCGACGACGACGAGCCCGTCGAGATCGTGGACGGCGTGCCGGTGCTCGACGACTCGCAGCGGGACGTCGGGTCGACGCGCGACGAGGCCCCGGTGGCGCTCACGCCGTCGAGCGCGTCGAGTGCGCTCGCGCTCGCGGCGGCCGCCTCGCCGGCCGTCCAGGCGGCCGCGGCGGCCGCGACGGGCTTCGTCGCCGGTGCCGCGACCCTGGCGCTCGCCCGTCGCCGCGAGTCGCGCCGCGCCGGGCGCCGGGCGCTGGGGCGCCGCTCGGCGGACTCCACGGGGATCATCGCGACGCGCACGTTCCTCGTCGACGTCCACATGCTGCGACCCGACCGGTGAGCGCCCTCGGCGTCGCGGCGGGCTTGCCGCCCACGCCGAGGATCACCCCGCCGGCCGGCGACACCGCGGACGCCTACGCGGTGGAGGTACGCGTCGAGGTGCGCCCGCGGTGGGTGTTTCGCCTGTCTCGCTTCCACGGCCGGGACGGCCTCACCCGGATGCGCGGCGGGGTCCTGCACCGGCTGCTGCACCGCGAGGGGTCACCGGTGTGGGTGCGGGTCGCCCAGCTGTCAGGCGACCGGGTGCTGTTCGGAGCCCGCGCCGGCGATCGCGACCTCGCCGAATGGGGGATCGAGCGGATGCGCCGGTGCACCGGCGTCGATCACGACCTCCGCGCCTTCCACGAGCGCTTCGCCGCCGATCCGCTGATCGGTCGCGCGGTGCGCGCGCAGCCGGGCCTGCGCACCGCCGCGCGACCGGACCCGTTCGAGGCGCTCACCTGGGCGGTGTGTGAGCAGCTGATCGAGTACGAGCGGGGGGCGGCGATCGAGCGGCGCCTGATCGCCCGCCTGGGAGCCCGCTGCGCCACCGCGGAGCTGCGCGACAGTCCCGGGGCCGATGTCGTCGCCGGCCAGTCGCCGGCGCTGCTCGCCGCGATGGACCTGTCGCCCGGGCGGGGCCTCGCGCTCATCCGGGCGGCGCGGGAGGTGGCCAGCGGCCGCGTCGATCTCGACGCCGCCGACCCGGAGCCCGGATGGCGGCGATTGCGCTCGATCCGGGGGATCGGCGCCTGGACGGTCGAGTGCCTGGCGCTGCACGGTCAGGGTCGACTCGACCAGCTGCCGGCCGGGGACCTCGCCTACATCAAGCTCGTCGGCCGACTGCTCCACGGCCATCCGTACGCGCGCGCGACCGAGGCGGAGGTGCGGGAGTGCTTTGCCCCCTACGCGCCGTGGGCGGGGCTGGCCGGGGCCTACGCGCTGCGCAGCGCGGTGCCTCAGCTCGCGGCGGGGCGCAACGTGAAGCGGACGGTCTCCCAGGGCGCCCGCTCGAGCGCCTCGGCGAGCTCCTCCGCGCTCGCGTAGCGTCCGGCCAGGCGCCGGCCCTCGGTGTGGACGGCGACCCCGTCCGGATCGGCGAACGGCCATGGCGACAGCGTGAGGATGGGGTGCGCGCCGGTGACCGCGCCGGTCCGCAGCTCGATGTCGGGCGCCGCGCCGTCGCCGGTCGGCACCGCGCGCAGGGTGTGGGGCGCCCAGTCGAGCAGCAGCGCGAGCGACAGCGTGTCCCACGCCCAGACGAGGCCGCTGTTGACGGCGAGGCGGTCGGGCTCGACGGCGCCCGACGCCTGCGGGTCGGGATCGTCGCCCAGCGCCGCGATGAGTCGCCGCTCGCGCTCGCCCGACTCCGCGAGCAGGGTGCGGACGGCGTCGGCGTCCTCGGTCGATCGCGTCGCGAGGTCGATCCGCTCATACAGACGCCGGCCGTGCAGGGTCGCCAGCAGCGCCGCGTAGCGACTCTGGGAGCGCAGCCAGGGCGGTCCGGCCCGCCACAGGGCGGTGCCCGTGATCAGACCCACCTCGGTGAATCCGCGGGGAAGCCCGGTCGCCGGGTTGAACTCCGGGGCGAGCTCCCAGTCGAGCCACCCGACGTCGTGCTGCTCGGCGGCCAGCGTCACCTCGTCGAGCGGGGTCACGGCGGCGAAGCGGTGATTGCCCCATGCGCGGGCGAACTGACCGCACAGCGTCGCGTGGGCCGGCTGCCCGACGGCGAGCACGCCGGACCCGTCGTGGCGCAGGACCATCCGGCTGCCTAGGGCCCCTCGCCGGCGAGCAGCTGATTGGTCGACGCGTCATAC
Source organism: uncultured Solirubrobacteraceae bacterium (assembly GCA_964657875.1). Lineage (GTDB taxonomy): Bacteria > Actinomycetota > Thermoleophilia > Solirubrobacterales > Solirubrobacteraceae > Palsa-465. The sequence goes on along the minus strand of CAZZWJ010000084.1, from coordinate 4,637 downwards.
CAGGCCCGGGCCCCGCCGATCAGATGCTGGGTGACCATCCAGCGCCCGAAGGTGTTCCACGTCGGCACCTGCTGAAAGCCCCACGGCTGTCCGTGGCTTGGGAACACGTGGGTGAGCGTCGCCTTGACCGCGGCGGTCTGGACCGACGCGTCGAGCGACGGATCGGCGGTGAGCAGCGCGTGGACCCCGGCGGCGGGATCCGCCCGAACCAGGCTCCACCCCCGACCGACCGCCTGGACGAAGCGTCGCATCAGGTTGTTGTGATTGGCGAAGAAGACCTCGTTGCAGACGAGCACGAGCTGGTCGTAGGTGGGCACGCCGAGGCGCGAGACGGACAGCACGTCGATGCGGCGGTGGGCGTGGCGCAACGCCAGCGAGGTGTCCTCGTCGCCGCCGAACGTGGCCGCGACGCGCCCGGAGGTGAGCGCGCCCGCCAGGTTGGCGCCGACGTCCACGATCCGCACCGAGCTCAGCGGCACGTGGGCGCGGGTGAGGATCGCGTCCAGCAGGCGGGTCTCGGCGAGCAGGCCGTCGGTGCCCACGGTGCGCCCGCGCAGGGCGCGCACCGAGTCGATGTGCTTGGAGCGCAGCGAGATCAGCGCGTCGGAGGGCCGCTGGGTGAGGGCGGCGAAGGCGAACACCGTCGCGCCCGCGCTGCGGGCGAGCATCAGCTGGGGCTCGGTCGTCACCGCGACGTCGACGCGGCTGTGCTCGACGTCGCTGAGCGGGGCGGTGACCGACTTCGGCGTCGTGATGTGGGCGGCGACGTCGGCCTGGGCGAACTTCCCCCCGGTCTGGGCGGCGAGCAGTCCCACCTGGCCGGCCGACGGTGGCCCGGCGAGCTCCACGCTGATCGGGGTCGCGTGGCCCGGGTTCGGCGCGATCCGGTTGCGGATCACGCCGCAGGCGCTGAGCAGCGCCGCGCAGACGAGGGCGGCGGTGAGGGTGAGGGTCCGTCTCATGGTCTGCGTGCGTCGGTCATCGGTCGGTAGGCCCAGGGTACGGCGAGGCGTTCGGCGAGGCTGAGTGCCGTGAACAGGGCGACCGCGAACGCCGACAGGATGACGATCGCGGCGAACGCACGCGCCGTCAGCAGCTGGGGCAGCGACTGCTCGAAGATGTAGCCCAGCCCGGAGTCGGCGCCCGCCTGCTCGGCGAACACCGCGCCGATGACGGCCACGATCACCGCGATCTTGGCGCCGGTGAAGATCCCGGGCAGTGCCGAGGGCAGCTCGACGGACAGGAACGTCCGCCGGCGGGAGGCTCCGAAGGTGCGCATCAGCTTGATCAGATCCGGGTCCACGGAGGCGAAGCCCGCGAGCGTCGTGACCACGATCGAGAAGAACGAGACGAGCGCGACGACCACGAGCTTGGGGCCGAGCCCGAACCCGAGCCACAGCACGAGGATCGGGGCGAGCATCGGGATCGGGATCGTCTGAGAGGCGATGAGCAGGGGATAGGCGGCGCCGCGCACCGGCCTGGAGAAGTGCATCACGGTGGCGAGTGTGAGCGCGGCCGCGGTCGCCACGAGCATGCCGAGCAGCACCTCTCCGGCGGTGACCAGGAAGTTGGAGAACAGCAGTCCGCGGTCGACGTAGAGCGCGACGGCGATCGCGTGGGGGGCGGGGAGGATGAGGTCGTTGCCCCCGCCGAGATCGACGTACAGCTCCCAGACGCCGAGCAGCCCGATCAGCAGCCCGAGCGCCGCCCACGGCAGGCGCCTCATCGCGGTCCTCCGAGCGCGTTCAGGACGCGTTCGCGCAGCGCCACCACCGCGGCGTCGGTGCGCCGGCGCGGACGGGGCAGCGGGTTGTCGACCTCGGCGACGATCCGGCCCGGTCGCGGCGACATCACCGCGATCCGGTCGGCGAGCACCACCGCCTCCTCGACGTCGTGGGTGACGAGCAGGACCGTGCGGGGGGCCTCGGCGAGCGCCTCGGCCAGCCACATCTGGGTCTCGGCGCGGGTGAGGGCGTCGAGCGCCGCGAACGGCTCGTCGAGGGCGAGCACGGGGGAGGCGGCGAGCAGCGATCGCACGAACGAGATCCGCTGGCGCATCCCGCCCGACAGCGCGTCGGGGCGGGCATCGGCGAACTCGGCGAGGCCGAGGCGCTCCAGCCACGTCCGGGCGGCGGCCCGGGCCGGGTCGCGCCCGACGCCCCGGGCGCGCAGCGCGAGCGCCGCGTTGTCAAGCGCGCTGGCCCACGGCAGCAGCAGGTCGCGCTGGGGCATGAGCACCGCCTCCGGTCCGCTGACGATGCCGGCGTCGGGGGGCTGGAGGCCGCACACGAGCTCCAGCAGCGTCGTCTTGCCGCAGCCGCTGGGGCCGACCACGGCGACGATCTCCCCGGGGGGGATGGTGAGGCTGATCCCGTCGAGCGCGGTGAGCCGACCGCGCCGGGTGGCGAACGTGACGCGCACGTCGCGCACCTCCACGGCCGGCGTCGCCGCGGGCTTGCGGGTCGTCGGGCCCGGCTCCGGCGATGGCGCCTGCACCGTCACTCCACGGGCCGGCGGCGCCCGCGGGCGTGCGGCATGATCCGGGCGGGGAGACCGTGGAACGTGGTGAGCTCGCTCGTCATGCCGGGATCACGGCGAACTCGGCGCCGAGGCGGTCAGCGCCGGCCCCGTGTCATCAGCTCGCGGACCGCGCCGGCGTCGCGGCGTGCACCCGGGTCGGCGACGCAGCGGACGCCGTGGGGGCACCACCCGGCGACCGGCCACGTCAATGGTCCTGCGCATGGTCGCAACGTACCATCGCGCCGCCGTCCCCTCACCTGCACCGACACGCGCGTCGAGGGGGCGTGCGGGACTGCTGCGGTGATGGTGCACCGATCCCGCGCTTCGTTGACGAGCCATGAGGGCGTGCTGGATTTCCGGTTCTGAGGAGACGGTCGCAAACCGCCCCCGGGACCCCCACGCGCCCGACGTGGGCGCGATGGACGCGCCCAGCACGCTCGGAACGTCGTTGTGATGCTCGGCCCCCGGGCGGGACCGCCCGGACCCGGGGCACCGAGCCCGGCACCCTCCGCCCGGCCCGTCAGACGACGATCGGCTGGGCGAGCGCCTTGACGAAGTCCTCCAGCTGATCGGTGCGCCAGCACTCAAACGCGGTGCAGTGCTCGGCGTAGGCGGAGATCACCGAGTCGCCGTAGTTCCAGTAGAGCCGCGGCTCGGGGTTCAGCCAGAACGTACGGCCGGCGCGGGCGCAGATCTGGGCGAACACGTCGTCGCGTGGGGGGCGGCCGTTGGTGCGGGCGTCACCGAGCACGATGACCGTCGCCCGCGGATGCAGCTCATCCTCGATCTCGGCCAGGAACTCCGTCCACACACGCCCGTAGTCGGTGTACCCGGATATGTCGGCGACTCCGGCGTCGCGGGAGATCTTCTCCGAGGCGGTCCGGAAGTCACGCTCCTTCTCCAGGACCTCGGTGACCTCGGAGATCCGTTCGATGAACACGAACGAGCGCAGCTTGCGAAACGAGTCGTGCAGCGCGTGCAGCACCGACAGGAAGAACGTCGAGGCGCTGGTGACGCTCGTCGACACGTCGCAGAGCACGAAGATCTCCGGCCGGCGGGGGCGCTCGGGCCGGAACCTGAGCTCGATCGGGACGCCGCCGGAGCCCAGCGAGGCACGCATCGTGTGGCGCACGTCGATCTGGGCGTGGCGCTTGCGGCCGCGCTGCTCACGGCCCTGGGTGGCCAGGCGGCGCTTGAGCTGAGCGACGACGCGGTGGACCTGGGCGAGGTCCTGGGCGGGACCGGTCGGCAGCGCCCGGTCGAGCTCGGACAGCGGACGCTTGGGCGGCAGCGACCGCGTGCGCTCGATCAGCCCGCGCTCGAGCTCCCGGCGCAGCTGGGCCTCGAAGCGGCGCAACGCGTCACGCGGCACGCCGCCGCGGCGGGGGTCATCGGCCGGCAGGTCGGGTTGGGGCTCGGTGCGCAGGCCCAGCGCGCGGCGGATCCGCTGCACGTCGACCCCGAGCACGCCCGAGCCCTCGCCGCGACCGAAGGCGGCGATCGCCAGCCGGGCGAGGTCACGGAGCGTCGCCTCGTCGCCCTGCTGCAGCGCCTCGGCGATCTGGCGCCGCAACGCCTCGAGGTCGAGCGCGAGCTCGTCGGAGGCGCCGGCCGCTCCCGCGGGGGCCTCGGTGACGTCCAGCCGGGCGGCCTGAGCCTCGGTGGCGCGGAAGAAGAAGCGGTCGAAGACGACCTCGAACACCCGGCGGTCCTCGGGGGACTTGGCGAGGGTCGCGGCGAGCGATTCGCGGAAGTCGTCACCCTCTGACCAGGCGATGTGGCGCAGCGCCGCGAAGCCGTCGAGCAGCTCCGAGGTGCCGAGCGCCATCCCCTCCTCACGCAGCTCCTCGGCGAAGGCGAGCAGGTGGCCGGCGAACCCGCCGGGGTCCTCGTCGGAGATCGCCGCGTAGTACCCGGCCAGGTGCGGCGTCGCGACCGATGATCCGTCGGCGAAGGTCATCGTCGCGTCGCCGAGCGTGGTGCCGTCGATCGACAGGCTGTTCGCGTTCAGGATCGACGGGATGGTCCGGTAGCTGCCCGTCGTGCGATCGACGAGATAGGTGGTGTCGGTCGAGGCCGCGCTGTCGTAGACCGCGATCACCTCCCAATCGGCGTTC
>CAZZWJ010000083.1:7932-9879 GCA_964657875.1 uncultured Solirubrobacteraceae bacterium | reverse complement strand
TCCCCTCTCTCTCTCAACCGCCGGATGCGCGCATCGAGCGGCCCGTTCACAGAACGGTAACGGCTGGCTCCGGTTCGTGCGGCGCGATCGCCCACCGCTCTGCGGCGGCTGAGCGTTCGGGTGGATCGTTGTCAGTTGTCGGTGGAGCCGGAGCGCGAAGCCGGCGCCGAGTCCGTGTCGGCGGGCGCCTTGCGTCGCCTGATCCGGACCGCCTCCACGCGGTTCTCACGGACCGACTCGACGCGCAGCGAGTAGCCGTCGGCGGCGACTTGATCGCCGCGCTTGGGCAGTCGACCGAGCTCGGCGAAGACGAAACCGCCGACCGAGTTGAAGGCGTCGGTGTCGACGGGCAGGTGCAGCCCGTAGTCCTCCAGGTCGGTGACCGCGACGTGGCCGCGGACGAACCAGTCGCCGTTGGCGAGTTGGCGCACGGCCCCGCCGGCGGGGTCGGTCTCGTCGGAGATCTCGCCCACGACCTCTTCGACGATGTCCTCGGTGGTGACGATGCCCGCCGTGCGTCCGTACTCGTCGATCACGATCGACAGCTCGGTCCGCTCACGCTGCAGGTCGGCGAGCAGGTCATCCAGCGGCTTGGTCTCCGGAACGATCGGAGCCGGACGCACCAGGTTCTGGAAGTGGGCGTCATAGCCGTCGGACATCATCAGCTTCACGAGCTGGTTGACGTGGACGATGCCCTTCACCCGATCCTGGTTCTCGTCCTCGGTGACCACCAGCCGGGAGTGGCCGGTGTCGACGCAGCGGCGCAGCGCGTCGCGCACCGTCTCCGACAGGTCGACGGTCACCACGGCCGGGATCGGCGTCATCACCTGGCGGGCCTCCTGCTCGTGCAGGTGAAAGACGCCGGTGAGCATGTTCGCCTCGCCGACGTCGAGATTGCCGCCACTGCGGGAGTCGGCGATGATGCGCTTGATGTCCGCCGGGGTGCCGGACTCAAGCTCGCCGTCGGGATCGGTTCCGGTGAGGCGCACGAGCTGGTAGGAGGCCGAGTTGAGCACCACGATGAACGGGGCGAACAGCACGCGGCTGTAGTACAACGGCCGGGCCACCAGACAGGCGACGCGTTCGGGGTTCTGGATCGTGTAGAGCTTGGGGGCGATCTCGCCGACGATGCTCTGGGCAACCGTGATCAGCAGGTAGGCGAGCACCACCGCGATCACCACCGCCAGCTCGCTGCTGGAGCCGCCGAACACCGGTTTCAGGGCGTCGCTGAGCGCCGGCTCCCCGAGCGCGCCGATCGCCAGCGACGCCATCGTGATCCCAATCTGCGACGCGGCGATGTAGTCGCCGATGTCCTCGATCATCTCCAGCACGAGCCGCGCCGAGGACCGACCCTCCTCGGCCATCTCCTGCAACCGCGACTTGCGCGAGCGCACGAGCGAGTACTCGCCGACGACGAAGAACGTGTTCACCAGGACGAGGACGCCGGTGAGGATGATGTAGACGGCGATCACTGAGCGCCGACCGCGGGGTCCCGGGACGTGCTCCAGGGACCGGGCGCCGGCGTGCTACGAGGTCGAGGTCGGGCGTCGTCGGGCATTCAGCGACTCATCCGAACGGTAGCAGCCGCCCGGTCGCTGATCCCCGCCTCACTGCACGCCGTCGAGACGGGCCGCCATCTCGAAGTCGGTCTCGGTGAGACCCCCGACCGAGTGGTTGGTGAGCGACAGCTTCACCTTGTTCCACCCGTGGACGAAGATGTCCGGGTGGTGGTTGGCATCCTCGGCCTCCTCGGCCACCCGGTTGACGAATGCGATCGCCTCGGCGAAGTCCTCAAAGCGCCACTCGCGCACGATTTCGTCACCTTCGCGCTCCCACGCCAGGCGCTTGAGCCGGGTCTCGATGTCGTCGTCGCTCAGGGGTTCGGTCATGGGACTCCTCGGGTTGCCTTCCTCAAGGGTGCCGCGCGGGCGCCCGGCGCAAACACGG
>CAZZWJ010000083.1:0-7832 GCA_964657875.1 uncultured Solirubrobacteraceae bacterium | reverse complement strand
GGACCGGGCGGGGGATCGAGCGGGCGGGCAGGCCGACGAGCGATACCCTGCACCGCGACATGCGGATCGTGAGCCTCGTCCCCGCGGCGACCGAGATGCTCTTCGCCCTGGACCTCGGCGACGAGGTCGTCGCCGTCACCCACGAGTGCGACTTCCCCCCGCGGGCACGGGAGCTCACCAAGGTGACCCGGACGACGCTGCCCGATCACCTCGACGCGGCGCAGATCGACGCGGCGGTCAGGGAGCGGGCGCTCGCCGGCGAAGCGCTGTACGAGCTCGACGTCGATCGTCTGCATGCGCTGGCACCCGATCTCATCGTCACCCAGGCGCTGTGCGCCGTCTGCGCCGTCTCCGAGGACGACGTGCGGTCGGTCGCCCGGGAGCTCGACAGCCGGCCCACGGTCCTCGCCCTGGATCCTCACACCGTCGGCGAGGTGCTCGGCGACGCGCGCACCCTCGCCCAGGCGACCGGCCGCAAGGACGAGGCGGTCGCGCTCATCCACGAGGCATCGGCCCGCATCGATCGCATCCGGCTGGCCACCCGCGACCTGACCCGCCCGCGGGTGGTCGCCCTGGAATGGCTGGACCCGCCCTACGTCGCCGGACACTGGACGCCGCAGCTGATCGGCTTCGCCGGCGGCGAGGACATCGCCGGGTTTGCCGGTGAGCACTCCGAGCAGCAGAGCTGGGAGGCGCTCGGCGCCCTCTCCCCCGACGTCGTGGTCGTGATGCCCTGCGGCTACGGCGCCGAGATCGCCCACCGCGAGGCCGAGATGCACCACGACGAGCTCGCGGCGCTCGGCTGCGGCCGGGTGGTCGCCGTCGATGCCGCCGCCTACTTCTCGCGGCCGGGGCCCCGGATCATCGACGGTCTGGAGACGCTCGCCCACATCCTCCATCCCGAGCGCTTTCCGGACTCACCGACGCCGGTCCTCGCCGTCGAGCTCTGACGGAGCTGATCGGGGCCTTGGCTCAGCGCTTGGGCACGGCGGGCACCGGGCCGGGCGCCTAGAACAGATGGAACCCGTTGGGGGCCAGACCGGTGCCCGTCGAGACGGCGATCGCCGCCGCGATCGAGATCGCCGCGACCACCGCGCACCCGATCAGGAACGGGGTCCGGGCGCGCCGGCGCTCGGCGATCTCGAGGTAGAGCCAACCGCAGATCGCGCCGCCGACCACCCCGCCGAGGTGGCCGCCGATCGAGACGCCGGCGATGCTCAGCGAGAACACGATGTTGATGAGCAGCGTCGCCCCCAGCCCGCTCTGCCAGATCGAGATCCCGCGCCGGTTGGCGATCACGATCAGCGCGCCCAACAGCCCGAACAGCGCCCCCGACGCCCCCACGGTGTACGACTGGGGCTGAAACAGGAGGGCGCCGAACGCCCCCGCGAACAGCGAGGCGAGGTAGACGGCGAGGAAGTTGACGCGCCCGATCGCCTGCTCAAGCGCCGGTCCGATGACGTACAGGAACCACATGTTGAAGAGGATGTGCAGGATCCCGTCGTGCAGGAAGCCCGACGTGAACAGCCGGTAGAACTGGTGGTGATAGGAGTCGATGAAGGGCCCGGCGAGCGCGCCGTGGTCCCATACCGTGCCCCCGCCCCCGCCCCCCAGCGAGGCGCCGGTCGCCGTCTCGGCGAAGAACACGAGCACGTTGATCGCGATGAGGATCTCGGTCATCGAGTAACGCGAGAGGCCGGTGCCGCGCACCCCGCGCCGCAGCGTCGCGGCCGTCTTGACCTTGGTGCGGTCCCCCGCGCACTCGGGGCAGCGCATGCCGACCGGCGTCGGCGTCATGCACTCCGGGCAGATCGGTCGCCCGCAGGAGGAGCACGCCACGCCGGTCTCACGGTTGGGGTGGCGATAGCAGGTGGCCATGGGACTCGCTCAGACGCTACCAGCGGGCGATCTGCGGCCGCGCCGGGGAACCGCTCGGGCGACACCGGCACCGCCGACGGCGTCTCAGCGGCCTCAGCGGCCGGGCAGGACCCGGCGCGCCTCCTCGGCGACGTCGGCCAGCGTATGTCCCGCGAGCTCCCGGAGGTTGGCCGACTGCAGACGGCGACTGCGGTGCCGGCCCCGGACCCGGAGCGCCACGAGCGCGGTCCCGGCGCCGGCGCCGACGACGATCGCCACGGCCGTCCGACCCCAGTTACGCGGGTCGCGCATCGCCGCGAGCTCCCAGGACTCAAGCTCCTCCTGCGCCGCCTCGGCGAGGCTCACGAGCCGCGTCTCCATGCGCACCGCCAGATGCTCGGGCGGATCCACCGGAGACAGCGCCTCGCGCAGGAGCGCCTCGAAGTCCGTTGGTCCCACGCTCATGACGTCGGCTTCCCGTTGCTCTGAGCGACCGTGCCGGTGTCCTCGACGATGCCCTTGAGCTGACGGATCGCGCGGTGCAGCAATACCTTGGTCGCGCCGTCGGTCTTGTCCAGAGCCCGCGCGATCTCCCGGTTGTCCATGCCCAGTGCGAAGCGCATGATCAGCGCCTCGCGGCGTTCGTCGGGTAGCTGCTGGACGCCCGCGAGGATCGTCTTGAGCTCCTCGCGACCCTCGACGAGCGACTCGGTGGTGTGAGGCGCCGAGATGAGCCCCGCGTCCTCGATCGACGCCTCCGGCTTGCGGGAGCGATCGCGGTAGAAGTTGGCCGCGAGGTTATGGGCGATGCGGATGAGCCACGGCCGCAGCGGGCGACCGTCGGACTCCCGCAGCGCTCGCTCGTAGTGGCGGTAGGCCTGCAGGAACGTCTGCTCGGTGAGGTCCTCGGCGTCGTGGTGGTTGCCCACCCGGTAGTAGCTGTAGGAGTAGACGTCGCGCAGGTGATTGCGGTAGAGCTCGGAGAAACGGGCGTCGAGTTGCGCCTTGTCGCTGGGAGTCTCCGTCGCCGCCACATGGTGAGCGTATCCGCCGGCGCTCAGGCGGCCTTGGCCGACCGCGAGCCCACGCGCCGGGTCGGCTTGGTGATCGTCGCCGCCCACTGCTCCGGCCCGATCTCGCCTTCCAGCAGGGCCGTCAACCCGTCGAGCGCGGGGGCCGGGACGTGGGCGTCGTGAGCGGCGCCGGCGAGCAGCGCCACCGAGTCGACGGCCTCGACGGACTGTCCGATCGCGGAGCCGATCTCGTCGGCGGGAACGCCCTGGGCGAGCAGCTCGCCCGCGCGGCGGGTGCGCGAGCCGCTGGCCACGACGGTCGCGACGAGGTCCCCCGCCCCGGCCAGTCCGGCGAACGTCTCCGGACGCCCGCCACGACTGCGGGCGAGTGCATCGACCTCCGCGAAGACCTTGCCGGCGGCTGCACCGGCCACGTTGGGCCCCGCCCCGGCCGCCGCCGCCGCCGCGAGCACCGCGGCGTTCTTCGCGCAACCCGCGAGCTCGACACCGGTGACGTCACTGGTCAGCGAGATATCCAGTCCGGCGTGGCCGAGCATGTCGGTGAGCTGGTTTGAGAAGCCTCGGTCGCCGGACGCGAGCACCACCGAGGCACCGGTCCGCAGCATCTCGGCAGCGTCGATGGGCCCCCCGAGCACGGCCACCGCGCGCGCGCCGCAGCGCTCGGCCGCGTACGCCGCGGGCAGTGTCCCGAGCGGCGGCACGAGACCCTTGGACATGACCAGCACCCCCATGCGCTGACGGATCTGCGGTCCGTGAGCGGCGAGGACCGCGGGCAGCGCCCGCGCCGGCACCGCCAGGCAGATGAGATCCTGACCCTCGAGCGCGAGGTCGGCGGCCCGGGTGACCGTGATCGAGTCGGGCAGCGCGACCCCCGGCAGATAGCGGACGTTCTCCCGGGCACCGGCCAGCGCGGCCGCCTGATCGGCGGTGCGGCAGCCCAGCTCGACCTCCAGCCCACCCCGGGCGAGCGCGACGGAGAGCGCCGTGCCCCAGGCGCCGGCGCCGATGACGGTGACTCGCCGGACCGGCGCGAGGCCACCCAGCCACTCCCACTGCAGCATCACGCACGGCCAGATGCGATCGGTGACCGCGGCGGCGAGCGCCGGTGAGGGGTTGTGCACCGTGGGGAAGCGCAGGGCACGACCCGCACGCAGCCGGACCTTGTGCGGGCGGATCCGCCAGCCGCGACGGATCGCCTCGGTGCCGATCACCGCCATCGGCACGACGGGCACGCCGGACTCCAGGGCGAGCCGGCCGACGCCGCGCTTGGGCCGGCCGAGGGCCCCCGGGCGCACGCGCGTGCCCTCGGCGAAGATGAGCACGATGTCCCCGCGCGCGAGGATTTGGCGCGCGGTCTCGATCATCTGCTCGTCGGAGGCGCCGCGCGCGACCGGGAACGCCCCGAGGGCGTTGAGCAGCCAGGCGACCACGGGACGGGCGAACAGCTCCTGCTTGGCGACGTAGTGCATCGGCCGGCGAGCCATGCAGGCGATCACGAACGGATCCAGGAAGCTGCGGTGGTTGGCGGTGATGAGCACCGGGCCCTTGGCGGGCACGTGCTCGCGGCCGATCCGCTGCATCCGGAAGTAGACGAGGAAGAACGCCTGGAAGGTGACGCGCACGAACGCGTAGAGCAGTGGGTTGACCCCGTGCTCGCGGGCTCGCTGATGCAGACGCTCGGTATCCACGATAAGAGCGGTACCCGGAGCCGTCGTGGTCGTTACAGTCGGGTGCGTGAGTTCCGGTCTCGATCGTACGCGGACCTTGCGGGGCGCCGTGAGCGGCGCCCTCGCGGCCAGCGTCTGGGCAGTCCAGCAACCGCTGGACAAGCGCGTGTTCCCCAGTCGCTTCGACGATGTCGAGCTGCTCGGCAAGGCGGTCACCCGCGGGGACGGCTGGTATCCGATCGGCCTGGGCCTGCACATGCTCAACGGGGCGCTGTTCGGCGCCGTCTACGCCAACCTCGCCCCGCGGATGGCGATCGCCGCGCCGCTGCGTGGGCCGGCCGCGGCGATGGCCGAGAACTTCGCCAGCTGGCCGCTGGTCGCGATCACCGACCGCCTGCACCCCGCGCGTGACGAGCTGCCGCAGCTGGCCGGGAGCCGCGCCGCCCTCGCCCAGGCGACCTGGCGCCATCTCGTGTTCGGTGTGGTCCTCGGCGAGCTCGAGCGTCGGCTCAACCCGGAGCCGGATCCACCCGATCCCGAGCCTCAGGCTCAATACTCCTCAAACGGGCACGGCTCCTTGGAACACGCGCTGTCGACGAGTCCCGACGCCTGAATCCGGATTTGAAGGGGGCCGGGGGCTCGTGGTAGGTTGCTGACGCGCACGGAAGGTTGCGCGCCATCTCGGGCCTCAGGGGGCAGGGCAGGGGCCTTTGACCCGAGCGTCGGACTGGTTGGAAAACGACAGCAAGGGAGCTGGTCCATGTCTCACCACGTCTCACGCCGTGTCCGACGCCTCGCGCTCGCGGCCGGATCCGGGATCGTCGTCCTCGGCGCCGGCGCTTCGAGCGCCCTGGCGGCGACCCCGACTCCCACCACCCAGCCGGCCAAGGTGGCCGTCCCGCAGGGAGTCAACCCGGCAAAGATCCAGGGCGCCACGGCGACCGGGGCGACGGCCAAGAACACCACCATGACCGTGTCGTTCATCCTCAAGGCGCAGAACCTCAGCGCGCTGGAGGCGAAGGTCTCGGCCGGGTGGACCGGCGCCTTTCTCACCACCTCCCAGTTCGCCGCGCAGTACGGCCAGACCCCGGCCGTCGTCAGTCAGCTGGAGTCCTACCTGTCGAGCTACGGGATCACCTCGACCGCGGACTCCGACAACCTCGACGTGACCGCCACCGGGACTGCCGCCGAGTTCAACCAGGCGCTGTCGGTCGGGCTGCAGAACTACACGGTCCCCGCGACCGCCACCACTCCGGCCCAGAAGATCTACGCCTCCGCGACCAACCCGACCGTCGCCGCCAATCTCGGATCCGACATCCTGTCGATCCTCGGCCTGACCAACTACGCGCCGTTCGTGAGCCGCGCGCTGCCCGCCAAGACCGCGACCGCGGCGACCAAGTCCGCCTCACCGGCCTCGTCGAACAGCATTCCGTTCGGTGAACGCACGCCGGCGGACTTCGAGTCGCAGTACGGCCTGTCCACGCTGGCCGCCAACGGGGACGCCGGGCAGGGTCAGACGCTCGGCATCGTCACGCTGGCCAGCGTCAACGCGAACGTCCCGCAGCGCTTCTGGAACATCCTCGGCCTGACCACCAAGCCCAACCGGGTCACCCTCGACAACATCGACGGTGGGTCCGGGCCGGTGAGCCTCACCAGCGGCTCTGACGAGACGACGCTCGACGTCGAGCAGTCAGGCGCGATCGCCCCCCAGGCGAACATCGACGTCTATCAGGCGCCGAACACCGACTACGGCTTCGTCGACGCCTTCTTCGCCGCCGCCTCCCAGAACGTCGCCGACACCGTCTCGACCAGTTGGGGTGAGTCGGAGACGGCGATTGCCTCGGGAGCCGCCACGGGAACCGAATCGGCGACCTACGCCCAGACGTTCGACGAGGCGTTCCTGGAGATGGCCGCCCAGGGTGAGAGCGGCTTCGTCGCCTCCGGGGACCAGGGTGCCTACGACGACACCGCCCAGCTGGGCACCACCGAGCTGTCGGTCGACAACCCGTCCGACAGCCCCTACACGACGGCGGCCGGCGGGACCACCGAGCCGGGCATCCAGACCTTCCCGGTCACCAACGCCGCCGGCACGACGACCGCCGTGGATCAGGTCGACATCCCCCAGCAGCTGACCTGGAGCTGGGACTACCTGTGGCCGCTGTATGGAGCGCTGGGCCAGACGAGCGAAAAGGCAGCCGCGACCGACCCCGGCTTTGAGGCGGGCAGCGGCGGTGGCTACAGCGTGCTGGAGCCGCGTCCGAGCTATCAGGCGGGCGTGAGCGGAGTCACCGGCTACAACGACTATCCGTACCTGACCCCGACCAAGGTCAAGCAGGTCGACGGTCTCACCGAGCCGACCGCGTTCGCCTTCAGCGCCAACCCGGCACTCGCGTCGGGCACGTCGTCCAGCGGCCGCGCGACCCCGGATGTGGCGTTCAACGCCGATCCCGAGACCGGCTATGCGGTCTATGACCCGCAGTTCACCGCGGCCTACGGATCGACGTTCGTCCAGTTCGGCGGGACGAGCTTCGTCGCGCCGCAGCTCAACGGCGTCACCGCCGTCTACGACGGCGCGCTCGGGCACCGGGTCGGATTCTGGAACCCGGTGATCTACTCCTCGGCGTCGTCGACCGGCTCACCGTTCACCCCGTTGGACGGCAACCAGAAGTACAAGGGCTCGGAGTACCTGTCCACGACCGATCAGTCAACCGGCGCCACCAGCACCCTGCCGGGGACGTTCTCCAACAACAACCTGTTCTACACCGGCACCCCCGGCTCCGTCTACAACCCCGGCAGTGGCCTCGGCTACGCGAACCTGGGCGCGCTTGAGACGGTCTTCGGCTCCCACTGAGCCGAGCTTTCGCGAAGTTCAGGATCGCCCCGGCGACTGCGCGGTCAGTCGTCGGGGCCGGTCCGACGCGTCGATGTCAAGGACGTCCGGTACCGGTACCGTTGCCGTCAGGTCACGGTCCGCTGCGACCGCGCGGTTCTCGCCCGCCTAGCTCAATTGGTAGAGCACTTGATTTGTAATCAAGAGGTTTTCGGTTCGATTCCGAAGGCGGGCTTACAAAAGTCCTGCAAGAGCGGTAACTCTGGGGTCGACTCGAGGCCAGGCTCGCGTGCGTCTCCCGAACCGTGCCACGGTTTAGTTCATCCCACGCGCGAACTGTGTCAAGACGGCATCGCCGTCGACAGCAGCCCGGCCGGCCGCCCAACCTACCCCAGGACCACAGCTCCGGAGCGGCGGGGCTCGGCCCCGATGACCCGCCGGCGC
>CAZZWJ010000082.1:0-9930 GCA_964657875.1 uncultured Solirubrobacteraceae bacterium | reverse complement strand
GCGCGGGCGCGAGCACCTCATCGCCCTCGGCGGCGAGCACCCGGGCGCTCGCCGCGTGGACCTCGGGGTAGAAGACCCGCTGCACGCACCCGAGCAGCAGCGCCACCCGGCCTCGCCGGGGACCGACGGCCGGCGTATGGGCGGGGACCGCGCCGCCCGAGGCGGGGGCGGGCGCGCGCGGGGCGACCTCCAGCAGCGGGCGCAGCGCGGCGGGCAGCGCCCGCGCGGGGATTCGCTCGCCGAGCGCGAGCAGCGGCATCAGCGCCCGCAGCCGCCGCGGGTGGGGGAGGGTCTCATACAGCAGCCGCCGCAGCGCCCGCTCGGCGGCAGGCCGCCGGTGATGGCGCTCGATCTGCGGGCGGACCCGATCGATCAGCCGGTCATAGGCGACCCCCGACGGGCAGGCGCTCACGCACGCCATGCAGCCCAGGCAGCTGTCGATGTGGCTCACGAGCTCGTCGGTGAGCCTCGCCTCGGGCTCCAGGCCCTCGGAGATGAGCACGATCCGCCCGCGCGGGGAGTCGGCCTCCGCGCCCCACAGCTGATAGGTCGGGCAGGCGTCGAGGCAGAAGCCGCAGTGCACGCAGTCGGCGATCACCTCGCTCTCGGGCGGGCGGTGGAGATCGAAGGCGCCCATCAGATGCCGCCGACGAACGTGTGCGGGTTACACGTGGCGTGGGGATCGAAGCCGGCCTTGATCGCGCGCATGAGCGCGAGCGCCGCCGGCGCGGTGGCGCCCCACGGATCGGCGACCCGGGCGCGTTCAGCCGGCGGGCAGTCGCGCAGGACGCTCACCGCGGTCGGCGGCAGGCGGGCCCGCAGCGAGCCGATCTGCTCCGGATCGAGGGTGACGTGAGCTTCGCCGAGCCCGGCCCGGGCGACGACGCTCGCGCCGCTCACCCGGGCCGCCGTGAGCACCTCGGCGAGCCCCGCCGGCGGCCCGGCGACGTGGAGCACCGCCGCGTGGTCGCTGCGCTGGCGCGCCCGCTGGGCGGCCCACCGTGCGTCATCGGCGTCGTCGATCTCCACCGTCTGCAGGCTGGCGTCGCGCATCCGCTGGGCGATCCGCTCGGCGCGCCGGTGGGCCTGCGGTCCGGCACAGCGTGCGAGCACCGCTCCGCCCGACGGCTCCCAGCTGACGTCGAGCGCCTCCAGCTCGGCGGGCAGCGCGGCGAGCGCGTGCGCGGCGGCGGCGAGCGTCCGCGGCTCGGCGGCGCTCCCGATCGCGGTGACCGTCGGGTGGCGGGGGTGCAGACGCACGTTGACCGACAGGATCACCCCGAGCGTGCCGAAGGACCCGCACAGCAGCTTGGCGATGTCGTAGCCGGCGACGTTCTTGATCACGGTCCCGCCCGAGCGCGCGACCGTTCCGTCGGCGAGCGCCACGGTCGCGCCGACGACGAGGTCCCGCGGCCCGCCGTAGCGGTGGGCGAGCGGACCGCGGTCGGCGGTGGCGACGATGCCACCGATCGTCGCCGCGTCGCCGGCGCCACCCGGCGGGTCGAGCGCGAGCATCTGGCCCGCGGCGGCGAACCGCGCCTGGGCGTCGGTGAGCGAGACCCCGGCCTGAAGGCTCGCGGTCATATCGCCCGGGTCAAAGGCGGTGATCTCGGTGAGCCCGGTCGTCGACAGGTGCAGCGGCTCACGGTGGGCGTCCGCCGGGCGGCGGTCGGCGGGGCCGGTGTCGCCGGAGGCGGGGAGTCCCCAGGGCTTGGTCTCGGCGCCGTGGATGGCGACCGCGCGGCCCTCCGCGTCGGCGCTCGCGAGCGTCTCGGCGACCTCGGTGAAACTCGAGGGTGAGGCCTCGAGCAGTGCGGGTCCCCCGCCCGGTCGGGGGCTCACATCCGCTCCGCGATCCCGGCCCGCTCCAGGGGATGGGCGCGGTAGGGGCCGGGGACCTCGCCGCACAGCCGCGGCGTGGGCATCACCTTTCCCGGGTTGGCCAGCCCGAGCGGATCGAAGGCGCGGCGCAGGCGCGTGAACGCCTCGAGGTCGGCCTCACCGAACATCGAGGGCATGTAGGCCCGCTTGTCGACGCCCACCCCGTGCTCGCCGGTGATCGAGCCGCCGGCGTCCACGCACGCGCGGATGATCTCCCCCGACAGCGCCTCGGCGCGCGCGGCCTCGCCGGCGACGGCATCGTCGTAGCAGACGAGCGGGTGCAGGTTGCCGTCGCCGGCATGGAACACGTTGGCGACCCGCAGCCGGTAGCCGGCGGCGAGCTCGTCGATCTCGCGCAGCACGGCGGCGAGCTTGGTGCGGGGGATGACCCCGTCCTGGACGTAGTAGGCGGGTGAGATCCGGCCCATCGAGGCGAACGCCGCCTTGCGGGTGCGCCAGATCAGCTCGCGCTCGGTCTCATCGGCGGCGAGGCGGACCTCGAAGGCGCCGGCGGTCTCACACATCTCCCGCAGCCGGCCGAGCGCCGCCTCGCACTCCTCATTGGGTCCGTCGACCTCGACGAGCAGCGCCGCGCCCGCGTCACGTCGGTAGCCGGCACCGGTCGCCGCCTCGGCGGCCTCGATCGACAGCTGGTCCATCATCTCGATCGCGCCGGGGACGATGCCGGCGTCGACGATCGCGCTCACCGCCTCACCGGCGGCGCCGGTGTCGGGGAAGAAGGCGAGCATCGTGCGGACCTGCTCGGGGGCGGGCACGACCCGCAGCGTGATCTCGGTGGCGATCCCGAGCGTGCCCTCAGAGCCCACGAACGCGCCGAGCAGGTCATAGCCGGGCTGGTCGCGGTCGAGGTCGGCGACGGTGCCGTCGGCGAGCACGATCCGCAGGCCGGTGACGTAGTTGGTCGTGAACCCGTACTTGAAGCAGTGCGCGCCGCCGGAGTTCTCGGCGACGTTGCCGCCGATCGAGCACACGATCTGACTCGAGGGGTCGGGCGGGTAGAAGTGGGTGGGGGCGACCGCGCGGGAGACCGCGAGGTTGGTCACTCCGGGCTGCACGACGACCCGGCGGTTGTCGAGGTCGATCTCGAGGATCCGGCGCATCCGCGCGAGCACGATCAGCACCCCCTCGGCGAGCGGCAGCGCGCCGCCCGACAGCCCGGTGCCCGAGCCGCGGGCCACGAACGGGACCCGCGCCTGATGGCAGGCGTGGACGATCGCGGCGACTTCGTGGCCGTCGCCGGGCAGGACCGCCACCAGCGGCGACTGGCGGTAGTGCAGCAGCCCGTCGGAGCGATAGGTCGCAAGCTCACCGTCCTCGGTGAGGACGTGCTCGCGGCCGCAGATCGCGGTCAGGCGCTGGATGAGGTCGCCGGAGCCGGGCTCCATACCGCGAGTATCCCCGATCGCCGGGACGCGAGACGCCGCGGACCGCCGGCGCCGCTGGATCAGGCGAGGCGGGGGCGCCCGATCAGCGGACGGTGATCTGCTGATAGCGACTGACGATCGACCGGCCGCCCGCCGATGGATCGAGCGTCGGGTCGTGGATCAGCTTCGGGTAGGTGTAGCGCAGGCGCACCTCGCCGCTCTCGCTGAACCGGGGGCGCACCTCGAAGTAGGTCTTTGAGTGCACGGTCTGGATCGTCTTCCAGCTCCCGTGGTCGTGGGCGCGGAACTGGATCTGGACCGCCTGGGTCTTCCGGGTCACCTTGGCCACCCAGTAGGCGGGCCGCGCCTCGCCCCATACCTTGTCGCGACCGGGGCGTCGCAGGGTCGTGCTCGGCTCCCACATCGGCAGCCGGTAGGCGTTCAGTGACGGCTTGGGCTTGCCGCCGGACGTGTTCAGGCCGGTCGCGAACCCCCCGTTGTTGTGGTTCAGGGCGTTGGGCGGGCCGTCCTGGATGAGGTACTGGTCATAGCTGGCCACCCGGGGCTCCCGCCAGGTGAGGTACTCGGCCCAGTTGATGTACCGGGCGGCGGTGCCCGTCGGGACCGACATGCTGGCCTCGCGCTGTGGCGGGTCGGTGATGTAGCCGTACTCGTCGTTGTAGATCGGATAGCGCGTGTGCGACCCCCAGGCTCGGTTGGCCTGATCCAGGGTCGCCTCCAGGCGCCCGAAGTTGGGCAGCGTCGCCCATTCGGGATTGGCGGCCTTGCCGTCGCTGGCCGGTGTCGCGTTGTTCGCGTAGGGGTGGATGCCGAACCCCGAGGCGCTGAACAGTCCCGGGTTGGCGGCGCGGAACCCATGGCGACCCGCGGCGGTCGTCGGACAGCCCACCTGACGGGCCGCGGTCCCGGTGAGCTGGGCACCGGAGGGGCTGAGGCAGTAGAGCGTGCGGATGAACGGCAGCGGCTGGGTCTGCGCCCCGTTACCGGGCAGCCCCTGGGGATCCTTGGGACCGTGGCGACCCTCGCTGAGCGCGTCGCCGTGGGCGGCCAGGTCACCGATCAGCACCGTGTCGTGGACGTGCCCGGTGAGCCGCAGCGCGCGGTAGCCGTCGCGCACGAGGCTGCGATACACCCCCGGGGCGTAGGAGATCCGGGAGGTGTCGGTCGCCTGGGGCCCGAGATCCTCACCGAAGTTCGGTTCGTTCCACAGCGTCCAGAAATGCACCCGCGGCAGCGGTGAGCTCTGACCCTTGGGGCGGTAGTGGCCGTCGTAGCGGCGCCCGACCGCCTGCACGAACTCGCCGTACTCGCTCGCGTCGGGCTTCCAGGCGAAGTAGCGCGCCCCGGCGTTGTGGGAGATCACGTAGTTGCGGGGGATCCCCGAGCCCTCCGCCCAGCGCGGCGCGCCGCCGGTGAGCGTGAAGTCGATCGTCATCCCGTCCGCCTTGGCCAGCCGCACCACCTCGTCGTAGAACGCCCAGTTGGCGGCCGGGTAGGCCGCTGGGTCGCTCGCATGGAAGTGGGGGCGCCGGGTCGACTCGATGTCGGGGGCGAGCGCGGTCCAGTCGACGAGCACCCGGACGGTGGTGGCGCCCAGGGCCTGCATCTTCTGCAGGGTTCCGGCGGGGTTGGCGGCGAGCAGCCCCTGATCCTCGATGATCGCGATCTGGTGGGTCGAGGCGTGCGCCGGTGAGGCGGCCAGCGTGACGCCGCCGAGCAGCGCGGTGAGGCCGAGCGCGAGCGCCGTGAGCCGGCGGTGGGTGCGTGAAGGCAGGCGGAGAGACGGTGAGGGCATACGGGTGAGAACAGGTCGTGGCGGGTGGAAGTTGCGCAGGGCGGAGGTCATGGCGGGGCGGAGTGCGGGCCGGCGCCCTGTCAGCCGACCGTGAACGCGGCGACGCGGCTCGTGATCGCCTGGCCGGTCGGCGGCTGCCAGCGGATCCGGACCGAGCCGCTGCCCGGGAAGTGCTCCCGGACGTCGAAGTAGCCGCCGCGGGTGCGCGTCGAGACGGTCGTGATCGTCCGCCACGCCTGGCTGTGGGGGGCCTGGAACTGGATCTCGGCGCGGGCCCGCCGGGAGCGCGCGTAGGCCTTGGCCGGGCGCACGTCGCCCCATACCTCAAGCGGCGCGCCGGCGCGGACGCTGCTCACCGGCAGCCAGATCGGCATCCGGAACGCCTCGTAGCCGGGCTTGAGCGTGCCCGTGTAGGTTCCGAGGCCGCTGGCGAACGCCCGGTAGGGCTTGTGGGGGAGTGGCGTGGGATCGAAGAGCAGGTACTGGTCGTAGGAGAGCAGCCGTGGCATCCGCCAGCTGAGGTACTCCGACCAGTTCAGCCAGCGCGCGGCCTCACTCGGGTCGACGGCTCCCGACTGATCGGGTTGATCGGGCGGGCTGGTCTGGTAGCCGAACTCCGTCGAGTACGCATCGAAGCGCCGGTGGGAGCCGTAGACCGCCTGCAGCCGGTCCAGCGTGCTGAAGAACTTCGGCAGCTCGGCGAGCTCGGCGTAGTCGGGTTCACCGGGCGCCACCTTGTCCGGGGGCAGTCCGTAGGGGTAGGGGTGGTCGGCGTAGTCGGTGGCGTGGAAGAGGACCGGGTTGGCGGCGGTGAAGCGCTTGGTGCCCGCGGCGGTCGGCGGGCAGCCGCGCGCGCTCGCCGCCGCGCCGCGCAGCGGCCGAAAGTCCGTCCCGACGCAGTAGAGGGCGCGCAGGAAGCGCAGCGGGGACATCACCGCGAAGTTCCCGGGCGCGCCGTGGTTGGTCGAGCCGGCCGGTCCGAGCTCGCCGATGAGCGTCGTGTCGTGCGCGTGGCCGGTGCGGCGCAACCCCGTCCAGGCCGCGTCGGCGAGGGCCCGGTAGTGCGACGGCGACACCTCGACCGTCGGACCGTGGATCGTCTGCGGGGAGAGCATGACGCCGACGTTGGGCTCGTTCCAGATCGACCAGAACGTCTCCCGCGGCAGCGGGGAGTGCGCGCCGGGCGGGGTGTAGTGACCGCTGTAGCGCCGGCCCACGGCCTCGACGAACTGCTCGTACTCATGGGCGTCGGGATCCCAGCTGTAGGCCTTGGTGAGGGCGGCCGCCAACGCGCCCCGGCCCGACGCCCAGACCGGCGCCGGCGGAGCGAGCACCAGGTCAAGGCCCATGTGATCGGCCTTGAGAGCCCGGACGAGCGCGTCGTAGGGCGCCCAGTTGGCCGCCGGGTACGCCGCCGGGTCGGCGGCGTCGAAGTGGGGCATGTGACGCGACTTGCCGTCGGGAGCGATCAGACCCCAGGCGAACGACACCCGCACGCGATCGACCCCGAGCGCGTGCAGCACCGCGAGCTGCGGTCCGGGGTTTGAGAGGATCGACGAGCCCTCGGTGAAGATCGTCTGAAAATCGCCGTTGCGGGTGCTCAGCGCCGGCAACGGCGCGTAGCGGCGATGGTGTGAGGAGCCGCCGAGGACGACGACCAGCACGACGATCACCGCGACCACGACCAGGCCGCCGGTGAGGCCGGCGAGCGCGCGGGGAGACTGCAGGAGCCGAGATCGGGGAGCGGGTTCGGGCAAGCGGAGGACCATAACGACGGGCTCCCGGGAAAAGTTTCGCTTCTGACTCCACCATCCGCGGCGGGCGTAGACTGCCGGGCCATGGTCATCCAGGAGGCGGATCGTGTCCGCCCCGGGGCGGTCGTGGGCTTCCCGCACCGGGCGCTGCGGGCGGCGGCCACCCACCGCATCCTGATCGCGCTCACGGTGCTGGGAGCCGTGATCCGCTTCGCGACGCTCACCAGCCAGAGCTACTGGCTCGACGAGTCCCAGGCCGCCCACGAGGTGTCGCTGACGGTCGCTCAGATGCTGTCGGCGTGGAACTCCGCGGAGTGGAACCCGCCGCTGTATCTGATCATCGCCTGGCCGTGGGCACACGTGTTCGGCAGCGGTGAGGCGGGGCTGCGCTCGCTGTCGGCGGTCCTCGGGATCGCGTTGATCCCGGTGCTCTACGCGTGCGGTGTCGAATTCGTCTCCCGGCGGGCCGGGCTCGTGGCGGCGCTGCTGGTCGCGGTCAGCCCGTTCATGGTCTGGTACAGCCAGGAGGCCCGCGAGTACATGCTGCTCACGTTGCTGTCAGCGGGCTCGCTGCTCTTCTACGGGCGCGCCGGGCGGACCGGAGCCCGCCGCGACCTCGTCTGGTGGGGCGTCCTGTCGGCGCTCGCGCTGCTCACCCAGTACTTCGCCGGGTTCCTGGTGCTCGCCGAGGGGCTCGTGCTCATCTGGCGTCTGCGCAGCCGGGCGAGCGTCGTCGCGCTCGGCCTGCAGGCGGTCGTGCTCGCCCCGTTCGTGCCCCACGTGCTCCCCCGGCTGCACGGCCAGGCGACGTTCATCACCGATCAACCACTGCTCCTGCGCCTCAAGCAGGTGCCGGTCACGTTCGCCCTCAACACCCTCTACAAGGGGCCGCTCGTCGAGTGGGGCCTGATCGGCGCCGGGGTCGCCGCGGCGGTCGTGATCGGCCTGCTGCTCGCCGGCGCCGAGGACCGACAGCTCAAAGGGGTGGGGCTGGCGGCGATCCCGGCGGCCGCGGTGCTGCTGATCCCGCTGCTCACGGCCCTCGCCGGCCACGACGACTACCTCGCCCGGGGCCTGATCCCGGCCTGGCCACCGCTGGCGGTCGTCTTCGCGGCCGCCTGCACGGCGCGCCGAGCCCGAGTGGCGGGCGCGGCGCTCGCGGTCGTCCTCGTCGGGCTGTTCGTCTGGAGCGGCATCCGCATCGACACCGATCAGCTGTTTCAGCGCTCGAACTGGCGAGCGGTGGCGGCGGTCGTCGGACCGCGCTGGGCGGGGGCCGAGGACCGGGCGATCGTCGCCTATCCCGGCGATTTCGCCACCGGGCCGCTGTCGCTCTACCTGCGGGGGACACCGTGGGCGGGACCGGGGTTGGCGCCGGGCACCGACGCCGGACCCGCGACGATCAGCGAGATCGACGTCGTCGCCAACGCCGGATTGCCGGTGACCGCCGCCCCGGCCGGTGCCCGGCTGATCGCCGAGCGCGACGTCGACGGCTACCTCGTCGCCCGCTTCGCCCTGACGGCGCCGGTGAGCGCGACGGCGCCCGAGGTCCTCGCACGGGCCGGCACGCTGCTGCAGGCGTCGCCGTCGGCGGCCTCGGTGATGTTCCAGGCGCCCGGCGGCTGAGAACTCCGGCGGACGGGCGCGTCGGGGCGGGGACGGCGCGCTCCGTCGGCGGCGGTGGCTAGTCTTGCCCGCCGATGCGCTCCCGCCTCGTTCTCGTCCTCGTCTGCGCGCTGACCGCGCTCGCCGCCGCCGCCCCGGCGTTCGCCGCCGGCTCCGGTCATCACTCGTCGACGACCACCACGACGACGACCACGTCGCATGCCGGCGCCCACGCCCGGCATCGTCACCACAAGCGGACCGGCGAGCACGCGAAGACCACGTCTACGCCGAAGCAGACCAAGCGCGGGTCCACGCGCACCACGGCAGCGAAGAAGTCGACGAAAGCGTCGACGGGGGGAGCGGCGAGCACCGCCGTGGCCAAGCAGATCCTCCACGAGTGCACCTCCACGGGGCAGATCACCCAGCGCTTCACCCGCGCTCAGCTGAAGAAGGCGCTGTCGATCATGTCGGCGTCGACGTCGCAGTACAGCAACTGCTCGGATGCGATCCACACCGCGCTCGCCCACCAGGTCAAGCTCGGCGGCAGCACCGGTTCCGGTGGGTCGGGGAGCTCGACGACGACGATCGTGATCATCATCGTGGTCGTCCTGCTGCTCATCGCGGCGATCTTCGGTGGTCTCGCGGTCCGCCGCCGGCGCGGTGACGGTGGCAGCGGTGATGTCGGCACCGATGATGGCGGCGTCTCGCCGCCCCGCGGTTCCTAGACTCAGGGGTATGCCCTCAGAGCGTCAGATCCGAGTCGGCTCCGTGCCGATCGGCGGCGGTGCGCCCGTCGCCGTGCAGACGATGACGAAGACCGAGACCGCCGACCTCGCGGCCACGATGGCCCAGATCCGACGGGTCGCGGAGGCGGGTGCCGACATCGTCCGCGTCGCCGTGCCCCGCGAGAAGGACGTCGAGGCGCTGAAGACGATCGTCGCGCAGTCACCGATCCCGATCATCGCCGACATCCACTTCAACCACACGCTCGCGATCAAGGCCCTACGGGCGGGCGCCCACTGCGTGCGCCTGAACCCCGGCAACATCGGGGGCCCCGAGAAGGTCGCCGAGGTCGTCGCGGTCGCCAAGGAGCTCGGCACCCCGCTGCGGGTCGGCGTCAACTCCGGCTCGCTGCCCGAGCATCTGCGAGATCTGGAGTACTCAGACCCGGTCGAGGCGCTCGTCAGCGCCGCCGTCGACACCGTGCGGCTGATGGAGCGACTGGATTTCGACAACTTCAAGGTCTCGATGAAGTCGACCTCGGTCCCGAACACGATCGCGTCCAACCGCCGGCTCGCCGAACGGATCCCGTACCCGCTGCATCTCGGGGTCACCGAAGCCGGGACGAAGTGGTCAGGCTCGCTGAAGTCCGCGGTCGGCCTGGGCACGCTGCTCGCCGACGGGATCGGCGACACGATCCGGATCTCGCTGTCCACCTTCCACGCCGAGGAGGAGGTCAAGGTCGCCTGGGAGATCCTCAAGGCGCTCA
>CAZZWJ010000081.1:0-9979 GCA_964657875.1 uncultured Solirubrobacteraceae bacterium | reverse complement strand
GCCGACGTCATCTCCCAGATCGGTGGTCGCTACGTCGAGGCCACCGCGATCATGAGCGATCCGAACACCGATCCCCACACCTTCGAGGCGAGCCCGAGCGTCGCCCGCACCGTCGCCTCGGCTCGGCTGATCGTGCAGAACGGGCTCGGCTACGACGACTTCATGTCGAAGATCGAGGGGGCGTCGCACGACGCCTCGCGCCGGGTCATCGACGTCCAGCAGCTGCTGCGCCTGCCGAGCTCGACGCCCAACCCCCACCTCTGGTACAGCCCGCGCACGATGCCCGCGGTCGCCCACGCGCTGGCCGTCGACCTGTCGGCGATCCAGCCTGCCCACGCCGCCTACTTCCGCGCCCGCGCGGCGCGCTTCATCGCCTCCCTGCGCCCGTGGACGCGTGCCCTGGCACGGTTCCCACGTCGCTACCCGAACACCACGGTGGCCACCACCGAGCCCGTCGGCGACGATTTGCTGCAGGCCGCGGGGATCCGCGACCTCACCCCGTTCTCCCTGCAGGCCGACATCATGAACGGCACCGACCCGGCACCGCAGGCGGTGAGCCTGCAGGACGGGCTGCTCTCCGGGCACCGGGTGAAGGTCATCGTCTACAACGAGCAGGTCACCGACTCGGTGACCAACGGCTTCCTCTCCACCGCCGCCCACGCCCACATCCCGGTCGTCGGGGTCTATGAGACGATGCCGGCGCCCGGGTATGACTACCAGTCGTGGATGATGGCCGAGCTCGACGCGCTCACGCGGGCGGTCGCCCACGGGACCTCGACACGCAGTCTGCTCACGCGGTGAGCGAGCCGGTCCTCAGCGTCGAGGACGTCACCGTCCGCCTCGGCGGGCGGCTGGTTCTCGACGGGGTCAGCTTCGCCATCGCCCCCGGCGAGTTCACGGGCCTGATCGGCTCAAACGGCGCCGGTAAGACGACACTCATCCAGGTCATCCTCGGTCTCGCGCGGGGGGCGGTCGCCGGCCGGGTGCGCGTCGCCGGCGCGGCGCGGTCGCGCCGCAATCCCCAGATCGGCTACGTCCCGCAGAAGTTCGGCTTTGATCCCGACGTGCCGCTGCGCGCCCGCGACCTCATCGGCCTCGGGCTTGACGGGCACCGGCTCGGCCTCAGCCTGCCCTCGGCCCGGCGCCGGGCGCAGGTGGAGGAGGCGCTCGACGCCGTCGGCGCCCGCGGCTTCGCCGACGCCCGGATCGGCGAGCTGTCCGGCGGCGAGCAGCAGCGCGTGCTCATCGCCCACGCGCTCATCAGCCGACCCCGCCTGCTGCTGCTCGACGAGCCGCTGGCCAACCTCGACCTGCGCAGCGCCAACGAGGTGGTCGCGCTCGTCGCACGGGTCGCCGTCGAGCAGCGGCTCGCGGTCCTCATCTCCGCCCACGAGATCAATCCCCTGCTGCCGGTGATGGATCGGGTCGTCTACCTCGCCGGCGGCCGCGCCGTCCACGGTGACGTCGACGAGGTCATCCGCGGCGACGTGCTCACCCGGCTCTACGGCCATCCCGTCGACGTCCTGCGCGTCCGCGGCCGGATGCTCGTCGTCGCCGGCGTCGGGGGGCAGTCCGCCTCCGGAGCGGAGGCGACCGGCGACCAGTCCGACGTCGAGGTGATCTCGTGATCGGCGCGATCATCGCGTCGGGCTTCTTCTCAAACGGCCCGGTGCACGCCGCGCTCGCCGTCGGCGCCGGGGTGGCGGTCGTCTCGGGCCCGCTGGGGGTGTTCACCGTCATCCGCGGGCAGGCGTTCGCCGGCGAGGCGCTCGGGGACATCGGCATCACCGGCGGCTCCGGCGCGTTCCTCGTCGGCATCGGACCGCTGTGGGGGTTCCTGGTCATCAACGTCGTCGCCACGGCGCTCATGGAGCTGGTGGGCATCCAGCGCCGCCGCGGGCGAGACCTCGCCACCGGCGTCGTGCTCGGCGCCGGACTCGGCGCGGCCGCGCTCTTCCTCTACCTCGACACGACGGTCCACAACACGACGGGCGCCGCGGTGACGGTCCTGTTCGGCTCGCTGTTTGAGGTGTCGGGCTCGACGGTCGCCGTGACCGTGGGGCTCGCGGCGATCGTGCTCGTCCTCCTGGCGACCGTTGCCCGTCCGCTGCTGCTCAGCTCCGTCAGCCCCGAGCTCGCCGCCGCCCGCGGGGTCCGGGTCTCGGTGATGGGCTACGCCCACCTGCTCGCCCTGTCGGTCTCGGTCGCCCTCTGCGCGCTCACGATCGGGGCGATCCTCGCCACGGCGCTGCTGATCGGTCCGGCGGCGGCGGCGCTGCGCCTCGTGCGCCGCCCGCTGGCGGCGATGGTCACCGCCGCCGGGCTCGGCATCCTCGCCACCTGGCTGGGCATCCTGCTCGCCTACGACAGCTATGACTGGCCGCCGTATCACCGGGGCTGGCCGGTGAGCTTCTTCGTGGTCGCGCTCGTGTTCGTCACCTATCTCGCGTGCGGCGCGGTGAGCGGTCGCCGCAGCCGGCGCGGGCGGCGCACCCCGGTGGCCGGCGAGCTCACGCCGCCGGTCACGCTCGGCGGCTGAGGCGGCGATGTTCAGCGGTTTCATGGTCGACACCTGGATCGTGGCCGTCGTCGTCGCGGTCGTCGCCGGGCTGGTCGGCTTCTTCGTCGTGCTGCGCGGCTCCTCGTTCGTCGCGCACGCACTGCCCAACGGATCGTTCGCCGGGGCCGCCGGCGCGGCGCTGGTGGGGACGAGCACGCTGCTCGGTCTCGCCGTGTTCGCGCTGCTCGGTGCGTTGGGCATCGCCGGCCTGGGACGGCGCGGTCGCCACGACGTCGCCACTGCGCTCATGCTCGTGATGATGCTCGCGCTCGGCGCGCTCTTCCTCGACCTGAGCTCTGACTACGCGCCCGCCGTGTACTCGCTGCTGTTCGGCGAGGTGCTCGGGATCAGCCCCGCCGAACTCGTGCCCACGATCGCGCTGGCGGCGGTGTGCGTGGTCGCGCTCGCCGTGCTGTACCGCCCGCTGCTGCTGTCCTCGGTGCTGGCGGAGGCGGGGGAGGCCCGCGGCGTACGCGCCGGCCGGATCGAGCTCGCGTTCCTGCTCCTCGTCGCCCTCGCGACCGCGATGACGATCCCGGTGGTCGGCACGCTGCTCGTGTTCAGCCTCATGATCGGTGCGCCGGCGGCGGCCCGCTCGGTCTGCCGGCGACCCGCGACGACGCTGGCGCTGTCGGTGGCGATCGCGCTGCTCGCGGTGGCCGTCGCGATCGCCGGCTCCTACGAGACCGACTATCCCGTGGGATTCTTCGTCGGGACGGTGAGTGGCGTCTGTTACGTCGCGGGACGGATCTGGACGGCGGGGGCCCGCCGACGCTCACGCTTAGAATCAGGTGCCTCATGGTCCCGTTGAGTGATGAGTCCATCGCCTGGACCGAGCGCGCAACCGAACGTCTCGCCGGCGCCGGCTACCGGCGCGGCGGCGCCCGGCGCGAGCTCCTGGAGCTGATGGCCGAGCAACGCTGTGCGCTGTCGGCGTTTGAGATCGAGGATCGGCTGGCGGCCGGTCCGCGCCGGGTCTCCCGAGCCTCGATCTACCGCATCCTGGAGGAACTGGAGGAGGTGGGAGTCGTCGGCCGGGTGGACATCGGCAGTGGGATCACCCGCTATGAGCCGCTGGGGCGCGGAGCCGGGCACCACCACCACCTCGTGTGCGACTGCTGCGGGAGCCTGGAGCCGTTCACCGACGCGGCGCTCGAGCGGGCCGTGGCGAGCGTCGCCGAGCGGGTGGCGCTCCGGGTCTCTGAGCATGAGATCGTCCTGCACGGTACCTGTCAGGCCTGCGCGAACTAATTCCGATGGACGATGGGTACTCCATAATGCGGTCCGTGACCACCGGGCAGTCCCCAGGATCCGCGCCGCCGCGTGGTGACGTTGACGGGGAGGATCACGACAGTGTCCGCCTGCTCATCGTCGAGGACGACGAGGACGACTATCTGATCACCAGCGACCTGCTCGCCGGACAGTCCCGGCTGCGGGTCGTCGCCGACTGGGTATCGGACTACGAGGAGGCACTCGCCGAGGTCCGCGCCCAGCGCCACGACGTCTACCTCGTCGACTACCGGCTTGGGGCGCACACCGGCCTGGAGCTGATCCGCGCCGGGTTCGCCAACCGCCCGGTCGCCCCGGTGATCATGCTCACCGGTCTGCCGGTCGCCGAGATCGATCTGGAGGCGGCGGCGCTGGGCGCCACCGACTTCCTCACCAAGCAGGGCCTCGGCGCCGACGAGCTCGCGGACTCGATCCGCCACGCGATCAACCACCAGAAGGCCGAACGCCACGCGCTTGCCGCCCGGTCTCCCGACGACGGCATCTGGGACTGGGACATCGTCGCCGAACGGATCTACAGCTCACCACGCCTGAACTCGATCCTCGGATACCCCGAGGAGGCGCTCGAGGTCGATCCCGACCTGTGGTTCGGGCTCATCGCGCCCGACGACGTGCCGCGTCTGCGCAGCGAGATCGACGCCCACCTCGCCGGGCGGACGCCGATCCTCGAAGGCGAGTTTCAGATGCGCCATCGCGACGGCAGCTATCGGTGGGTCGAGGTCCAGGGACTGGCCAGTCGTGACGCCGACGGGACCCCGATCCGGATGGCCGGCTCCCTCAGCGACGCGACCAGTCGCCACGCCGCCGAGCAGCGCCTGCAGCACGAGGCGCTGCACGACACGCTCACCGGTCTGCCCAACCGGGCGCTGTTCATCGATCGCGTCGAGCAGACGTTGCAGCGCGCCACTCGTGACCCGGACGCCGGCTGCGCGGTCCTCTTTCTGGACCTCGACGGGTTCAAGCAGGTCAACGACAGCCTCAGTCACGCCGTCGGCGATGCCCTGCTGGTCGCCTTCGGACAGCGGATCGCCGACGCGGTGCGGCCGGGGGACACCGTCGCCCGGTTGGGCGGCGACGAGTTCACCGTGCTGTTGGAGGGACTGGTCCAGTCGACTGAGGCGACGGTGATCGCCGGGAGGATCCTGGACGCGATGCAGGCGCCGTTCACGATCGAGGGAAACGATCTGGACGTCGGCGCGTCGATCGGGATCGCGCTGAGCGCCGAGGGCCTCAGCTCGGCGGATCTCATCAGCGCGGCCGACGTGGCGATGTACAGCGCCAAGCGCGGTGGCCGCGGCCGCTGGGCGGTGTTCGACGAGCGCATGCAGAGCCGGGTCACCGACCGCCTCGCCCACCAGGACGAGCTGCGCGACGTCATCCGCCACGGCGAGCTCGAGGTCCACTTCCAGCCGATCGTGAGGCTCGCCGACATGAAGATCGTCGGGCTGGAGGCGTTGGCGCGCTGGCCGGCGGCCCGGGAGCCGCTCGCGCCGGCGGAGTTCATCCCGATCGCCGAGGAGACCGGGCTGATCATCGCCCTCGGCGAGCACGTGACCCGGACGGCGCTGAGCGCGCTCGCGGGCTGGCGCCGCGACGGCGTGGCCGGCGACGATCTCTGGGTGTCGGTGAACTTCACCGCCCGTCAGCTCTCCGACCCCGAGCTGGCCGAACGGCTGGGCGCCGAGCCCGACCGCTGGGGCGTGCCCGGGAGCCGGCTTCGCCTGGAGGTCGTGGAGGCGGCCCTCCCGACGCTCGAGCGACGCCACGGACTGCTCGACGTCCTGCGCCACACGGGGATCGGCCTCCACCTCGACGACTTCGGCACCGGCTACTCGTCGTTGGCGGTCCTGCACAGCCTCCCGCTCCGGGGCCTGCAGATCGACCGCAACCTGGTCGCGCAGCTCGACGACGAACGCAGCCGGGGCATCGTCGGCTCCGTGGTCGCGATCGCCCACACCCTGGGGGTGCCGGCGGTCGGGGCCGGGATCGAGACCGGCGCCCAGCGCGACGCGCTCGTGGCGATGGGCTGCGACGAGGGTCAGGGACGGCTCACCGGCGCCGTGTGCGACGCCGGCGCGGTGCCGGAGCTGCTCGCCCGCGTGCCCTGAGCGGTCAGCGGGCGGTTCAGGCGCTCGGGATCGCCTCGTCGAAGCGGGGCAGGCCGTCGTCGGGGATCGGCTCCCAGACGGGTGCGTAGGCGACGAACTGGTGGGCCATCGGCCGCACGCCGGGGTCACCGTCGAACGCCGTCATCCGGACGATGAGGATGTCGCCGGTCACCGGATCGCTGGCGAACACGTGGCTGCCGCACTCACGGCAGAAGACCTTCGACAGTCCGTCGGCGAGCGTCCAGGAACCGAGGTGCTCGGCACCCTGATCGACGGTCACCGAGCCGGGGTTGACCCGGGCTGACGCCTGGGCGCCCGTGCCGGTGCGCTTCTGACAGCGCGTGCAGTGGCAGTAGGCAGCGGCGGTCGGCGGCTCGGCGACCGTGAAGCGCACGGCGCCGCAACCGCAGCTCCCGGTGAGGGCGGGGGAGGAGGCGGAGGTAGTCATGTCCCGACCCTACCGCCGCCCGCTCGCCGTCTGCCGTGACATCAAACTTGCTTGTTCACAGCAAGTCGAAGGGCTAGGATGGGCCTGCATGTCGACGACCGCCTCGACGACCACACGCACCCAGCCCGACCGCCAGGCGCTCTCCGACGCCGCGATGGCGCGCGCCGCAGTGGCGCTCATCTGCGAGCGCGGCGCCGCCGCGACCACCCTCAAGGACGTCGGCGTCCGCGCCGGCTACAGCCGTGGCCTCGCCGGCTACCGCTTCGGGTCCAAGGCGGGGCTGTGGTCGTTTCTCGTGCACACGATCGGCGAGGAGTGGCTCGCCGAACTGCGCCGGGCGGCCGCGGGCACGAGCGGGCTCACGACGCTGCACGCCGCGCTGGACGCCCATCGCCGGATGCTGCTGGAATCCCCGCAGCGGATCCGCGCCTTCTACATGCTGTGGTTCGATTCCGTCGGTCCCGACCCGGCGCTGCGGGCCCAGATCGCGCGGATCCACGAGCGCCGGCGGCTCGACGTCGAGCAGTGGATCGACGCGGGGGTCCGTGACGGCGGGGTTCGCGCCGACGCGGACGTGCGCGCGGTCGCCGACCAGTTCGTCAGCCAGATCGTCGGCATCGTGTACCAGTGGCTGGTCGCCGACCCCGACACCCCCGACCGCGCGCGGGTCAACGAGCTGCATGCCGATCTCGCCCGCCAGATGACCCGCGCACTCGCGCCCTGAGAGAGAGGACCGCCGTGGCCCTGCAGACCGAAACCATCCCCGTCTCACCCGAACCGGGCGCCGACGAGACCCCGCTGCGGTTCGTCACCGCCGCCTCGCTGTTCGACGGCCACGACGCCGCGATCAACGTGATGCGCCGCCTGATCCAGGACGCCGGCGCTGAGGTGGTGCACCTCGGCCACAACCGCTCGGTCGCCGACGTCGTCCGGGCCGCGATCCAGGAGGACGTCGACGGGATCGCGATCTCCTCCTACCAGGGCGGGCATGTCGAGTACTTCCAGTACGTGATCGACATGCTGCGCGACCACGGCGCCGAGGACATCCGGGTCTTCGGCGGCGGCGGGGGAACGATCACCCCCGGGGAGATCGCCGAACTGCAGGAGTACGGCGTGGAACGGATCTATCACCCCAACGACGGCATGCAGCTCGGCCTCACCGGCATGATCGACGACCTCGTCGCGCGGGCCCACGCCCAGCGCCGGCACTCCGCCGTCCCGGAGCTCGACGGGCCGGTGAGCGACCGGCAGGTCGCCGAGATGCTGTCGGCGATCGAGGACGATGCCCTGGACGCGGCGGCGATCGATCAGCTGCGCGCCGCCTGGCACGACGACGCCCGCGCGCGCACGGTTCCCGTCGTCGGCATCACGGGGACCGGCGGCGCCGGCAAGTCGACGGTCACCGATGAGCTGCTGTCGCGGTTTCTCACCCACTTCGCCGACCTGCGGATCGCGGTGCTCGCCGTCGACCCGACGCGCCGACGGACCGGCGGGGCGCTGCTCGGCGACCGCATCCGGATGAACAGCCTGCGCGACCCGCGGATCTTCATGCGCTCGATGGCCACCCGCCGCCGCCACGCCTCCACGGCCGCCGTGCTCGCCGACGCGATCAGCTTCGTCAAGACGGCGGGCTTCGACCTCGTGATCGTCGAGACCGCGGGCATCGGACAGTCGGACTCCGAGATCGTCGACCTCGTCGACCTGCCCGTGTACGTGATGACCAGCGAGTTCGGAGCCCCGAGCCAGCTGGAGAAGATCGACATGCTCGATCTCGCCGAGATCGTCGTCATCAACAAGTTCGACAAGGCCGGCGCCCACGACGCGCTGCGCGACGTGCGCAAGCAGTGGAAGCGCAACCGGGTCGCCTTCGACCGCCCCGACGATCAGGTTCCCGTCTACCCGACGATCGCCAGCCAGTTCGCCGATCCGGGCGTCACCTGGGTGTTCGCCAAGCTGTGTGAGGCGATCGGTGCGATCGACGGATTCGACGCCGCGCGGTTTGACCCGCCGGGCGAGATCCTCCCCGAGGAGCCGCTCGGAAACGTCCTCATCCCCGCCCGGCGGGTCCGTTACCTGTCGGAGATCGCCGAGCAGGCTCGCCAGACCCGGTCTGAGATCGAGCGCCAGGCCGACCACGCGGCGACCGTGCAGCATCTCCACGCCGCGTTGGCGGCGATGGACGATCCCGATCTGCCCGAGCCGCTGCACGGCTACCCGGAGGCGGCGCTTGAGTCCGATCACCCGCTCGCGCCGCTGCGCGCCCATCACAACGAGGCCCTGGAGGCGCTGAGCGCCGAGTCGCTGCACCTGTTGCGGGGCTTCGACGCCCAGGTCGCGGGCGTCACGAGCGACACCTACGCCTACACCGTGCGGGGCCGGGAGCTCACCGGCGAGAACCACCGCACCTCACTCAGCGGGCTGGCCATCCCCAAGATCGCCCCGCCGCGCCTGCACGGCTGGGGGGACCGGCTGCGCTTCGCGGCCAACGAGAACCTGCCGGGGCACTACCCCTACACCGCCGGCGTGTTCCCCTACCGCCGCGCCGGCGAGGACCCAACGCGGATGTTCGCCGGCGAGGGGACCCCGGAGCGCACCAACCGTCGCTTCCACTACCTCTCCGAGGGTCAGCCCGCCGCGCGTCTGTCGACCGCGTTTGACTCGGTGACGCTCTACGGCGAGGACCCCGCCGAACGGCCGGACATCTACGGCAAGGTCGGCAACTCGGGCGTCTCGATCGCCACCCTCGACGACGCGAAGAAGCTCTACTCGGGCTTTGACCTGTGTGCGCCGACGACGTCGGTGTCGATGACGATCAACGGTCCGGCGCCGATCATCCTCGCGTTCTTCATGAACGCGGCGATCGATCAACAGGTCGAACGCCATCTGCGCGAGACCGGCGGCTGGGAGGCGGCGCAGCGACGCCTCGACGAGTACTTCGCCGAGCGCCCCGGTGGCCGGCCCCAGTACGGCGGGGAGCCACCGCGGTCAAGCGACGGTCTCGGCCTCGCGCTGCTCGGGGTGAGCGGCGACCGGCTCGTCGAACCCGACGTCTACGCGGCGATCAGGGCGCAGACGCTCAAGACGGTGCGCGGCACCGTGCAGGCCGACATCCTCAAGGAGGACCAGGCCCAGAACACGTGCATCTTCTCCACCGAGTTCGCGTTGAAGATGATGGGCGACGTCCAGGAGTACTTCGTCGAGCACGAGGTCCGCAACTTCTACAGCGTCTCGATCAGCGGGTACCACATCGCCGAGGCGGGGGCCAACCCGATCTCCCAGCTGGCGTTCACGCTCGCCAACGGGTTCACGATCGTCGAGTACTACCTCTCGCGGGGGATGGCGATCGACGAGTTCGCGCCGAACCTCAGCTTCTTCTTCTCAAACGGCATGGACGCCGAATACGCGGTCATCGGCCGCGTCGCCCGGCGGATCTGGGCGCGAGCGATGCGCGAGCGCTACGGCGCGAGTGCGCGCAGCCAGATGCTCAAGTACCACATCCAGACCTCGGGTCGGTCGCTGCACGCCCAGGAGATCTCCTTCAACGACATCCGCACCACGCTGCAGGCGCTGTACGCG
>CAZZWJ010000080.1:0-9983 GCA_964657875.1 uncultured Solirubrobacteraceae bacterium | reverse complement strand
CTGGGTCCAGCAGGGCCGCGGCATCGGACTGCGCAACCACGACCGCAACGCGATCTCCACGGCGCCCAACGCCCAGCTGATCCTGCACCTGGAGGCGCTCGGGGCGCTGCCACCCGAAGGGCATCCCGGACCGCGGCGACTCCACGACTGGGTCACCGGCGCCCTCACCGGTCCCGGTGGTCTCATCCGTGACAAGATCCGTGGCGACGGGACGATCGACCTGGCGACGTGGACCTACAACCAGGGGTCGATGATCGGGCTGCGCGCCCAGCTGGGACAGCTCGACGCGTCGGCGACGCTCGCCACCCGCGCGCTGGATCACTACCGCGACACCGCCTACGCCGGGGAGCCGGGGGCGTTCGTCGCGATCCTCGTGCGCAACCTGCTCGTGCTGCACGCCCGCAGCGATGACGCGTCGCTGCACGCCCGGATCCGGGAGACGCTGCGCGAGCGCGCGGACGCCGCGTGGGCCGGCGCGCGTCGCCGCATGACCCTGCTGGAGCACAGCTCGGTCGTCTCGCTGCAGGCGCTCGCCGCCTGGGACCCGGCCGACTACGGCCTCATCAGCTGAGCCCCCCCTCCGGCACCGATCAGTCGGTCAGAGCGACCGGGCGGCGGGGCCGCGGAGACCGTCGAGCACGATCTCCAGCAGATGTTCGAGCTGGCCCGGCTGACCCGCCGGCAGCTTGGCGACCCCACCGACGAGCTGGATGACCTCCGCGAGGTCGGTGTCGGAGCGGGCCTCACCGGCGGCCTGAGCGCGAGCGAGCAGTGGTCCCCCGGCCGCGTACAGCGACCCGCGACAGGACACGAACAGCGCGGCATCCCGATCCAGATAGTCCAGGAGCTCGGTCGCGAGCGCCTGCTTGGTCGCCATGTAGCCGACGAAGCGGCGCAGCCAGGTGGCGAGCGCCTCCCAGGGACCGAGGCCCTCGAGGTCGGACATCGCCCCGCACAGCCGCTGCACCTCCTCGACGTAGACGGCCTCCAGCAGCGCCTGGCGGTTGGGGAAGTTGCGGTAGAGGGTGCCGATCCCGACGCCGGCGCGGCGGGCGATGCCCTCCAGCGACGTCTCCGAGCCGCCCTCCGTGAACGCCTGGCGCGCGGCCGCGATCACCTTGTCGTAGTTGCGCCGAGCGTCCGCGCGCCGGGGGCGGCCGGCGGTGATCTCGGATACGGGTTCAGTGGCACTCATCACAGATCCATGGCAAAACGGAGGCAGCCTCCGCTATATTCGACTTCCGGAGGGTTCCTCCACATACTTGTGGAGGTGTCCTCCAGTTTACTACCCCTTCCGTAGGAGCCCTTTGTGAAGTCACTTCTCTCTCAGAGCCCGGAGCGCCGGCGTTGGATGGCGCTGGTCGTCGTGTGCCTGGCCCAGCTCATGATCGTCCTGGACACGACGATCGTGAACGTCGCGCTGCCCCTGATCCAGCACGACCTGCACTTCTCCCAGAGCGGCCTCACCTGGGTGATCAACGGCTTCCTGGTCACGTTCGGCAGCCTCCTGCTGCTCGCCGGACGCCTCGGGGACCTGATCGGCCGCAAGCAGGTGTTCATGATCGGCGTCTCGCTGTTCACCGTCGCCTCGGTGCTGTGCGGTGTCGCCTGGAGCGGTGACATCCTCATCGCCGCCCGCCTGCTGCAGGGCGTCGGCGCCGCGCTGCAGGCGTCGGTGATCCTCGCGATCATCGTCACCGAGTTCCCGGCGCCGGCCGAGCGCGCGACGGCGATGAGCGCCTACGTGTTCGTCGCGGTCGCGGGCGGCTCCCTGGGCCTGCTCGCCGGGGGCGTGCTCACCCAGCTGCTCTCCTGGCACTGGATCTTCTTCGTCAACGTCCCGATCGGCCTCGCGACCCTCGCGATGGGCCGCGCGCTGATCCCCGCCGACAGCGGGATCGGCATCGATAAGGGCGTCGACTGGCTGGGGTCGGTGCTCGTCACCCTGTCGCTGATGGCCGGTGTGTACGCGATCATCAACGTCTCCACCCACGGCTGGGGCTCCGCGCAGGTGCTCATTCCGGGCGCCGCCGCCGTCGCCCTGATGAGCGCCTTCCTCGCCCTCGAGTCCCGGATCGCCAACCCGATCATGCCGCTGCGGATCCTGCGCCAGCGGGGTCTGGTCGCCTCCAGCGTCGTCCGCGGTCTGATCGTCACCGGGATGTACTCGACGTTCTTCTTGGCGACGCTCTACCTGGAGCACGTCCGCCACTTCACCGCGTTGCAGACGGGCGTGGCCTACCTGCCCTGGACGGGGACGGTCGGCATCCTGTCGCTCGGCGTCACCGCTCGCCTGGTGCGGCGCCTGGGTTCGATCCCCGTGCTCATCGCCGGGATGCTCGCGGTCATGGCCGGTCTGCTGCTCATGCACGGCGCCGGACCGACGACCGCGTTCTTCCCCACGGTGTTCCTCGCGTTCTTCGCGATCGGACTCGGGCTCGGGCTCGCGTTCATGCCGCTGCTGGGGATCGCGATGGCCGACATGCCGGCGGCCGACGCGGGCCTCGGCTCGGGCATCGTGAACGTCTCCCAGCAGATCTCCGGTGCGCTCGGGCTCGCGGTGCTGGGGACGATCGCCACCAGCCACACGAAGTCGCTGCTCGCCGGCGGCCACGGCGCCATCGCCTCACTGGTCAGCGGCTACCACCTCGCGTTCCTCGTCGGTGCCGGATGCGTGGTCGTCGGGATCGGGCTCGCGCTCGTGCTGCTCGCACCCGGTCGCATGCGCACCGCCCCCGCTGCCACTCGCGAGCAGGCGCCCGCGTCCGCCTCGGATGACGTGACCGTGGTCGGTCTCGACGCCGAGGAGGACCTCGGCGCGCTCGCCCCGGTCTACGAGGACGTCGTCGAGGTCGTGTGAGCCCGCGGGACGCGGTGGTGCTCCTCGGCGCGCGCCGTCACCGTCAGCCTCCCCCCGGTCTCCGCCACCGTGAAGTCCACGGTGCGGTGGCGGGGGGTGAGCGGGCGGGTGAGCCGATGCCGTACCACCACCTCGCCGTTGCGGCGCAGCGTGAGCGTCACGCCACGCAGCGAGCCGCGTGAGGTCCACACCGCGACGCTCACGCGGTGACCGTGAACCGCGAGCACCCGGACCTCGAGCTGCGGCGCGGTGGTGGACCCGGTGTCGTGAGCCGACGCCGCTGCCACCGGGGACGCGCCGAGGGCGAACGTCGCCGCGGCCGCGATGAGCGGCCGGCGGAGCGTCGCCCCCGGCATCCGCATCCTCTCTCTCACTCTCCCGAGCGCTTCAGCAAGTGACAGACAGTACTACCGATCGGCCGATGGCGCACCGACGTGGGGCGGTGGCGCTCGGCGAGTATCCGCGGACCGTCCCGCGCGACGCCGCGATCGCGCCGGACCCCGATCAACGGCTGCCCACCGGGCGAATCGACCTACCGCAGCGCGTACCCCAGGCGCGCGAGTGCCGCAAACGCGCCGGTGAGCCGGTGCTGGGCATGCAGGAGCGTCCGCTGGGCGGCCTCATAACCGGACCGGTCGGCGCGCTCGGCGGCGTCGGCGAGCGCGCGGTAGCCCGCGGCGGCCTGCTCCAGGGAGCTCACGATCGTCGCGTTGGCGGGGCTCGCGGTGCCCGGCGGGAGGCTCCGGGCCGCGCGAGCTGCGGTCGCCTCGGCCCCGGCGAGCCGATCGGCCGCCCGGGCCCGCCCGTCGAGACGAGCCCCGAGCAGCCCGGGTCCGTCGGCGCGCCGCGCGACGCTGAGCGTGGCCAGGATCTGATCGAGGCCGAGCGCGTAGGCGGCGTCCAGCTGCGCGGCAGCCCTGACCCCCGGCGCCAGGCGCAGGCCGCCGAGCACGCGCTCACACTCACCGGTGAAGCTCCCGTCGGGCTCGGGGGTCGTGCAGGTGGCGACGATCGTCGCCCGCGTCGTCGCGAGCACGTAGACCGAGACGACGTCGCCGGTTCCCCGCGGGCGGAGGTTCAGGTAGCGGGTGAAGTGCTCGCCGCCGAGCGCGACGGTCTCGGCGGCGGCCCGCCGGGTCAGCGTCCGCGCGAGCGTCGCCGGCAACGTGTCCGGGGTCGGGACGGTGGCGGTCCCGATCTGCATCCGGGGGGCACGATCGCCGCCGGGCCCGATCGCCACCCGATCGCCGAGCGTGAGCCCGGGCAGCGCGGGCGGGTCGACCGGCCGCCAGCCCTGGGGGTAGTGGACGGTGAAGATCGACGCCCGCGCCGTGCGGGTGAGCGCACCCGGGCGGTCACCGCGACCGGATCCGGTCGAGTGCGCGATCAGGAACCCGATCGCCGCGGCGACGGGGATCAGGGCGACCGAGCGCCCGAGCCGTCGGCGTCGGCGTGACGTCGCCACCGGGCGCGGAAGCCGCTGACGCCGCTGTGACGTGGCTAGAGGCCGAGCGCGCCGGCGAGCGCGGTCCAGGGCGCCCGCGGGACACCGGGCACCCCGACCGACTGCAGGCAGACGTGATCGGCGCCCGCCTCCAGGTGCGCGTGGACGACCTCGGCGATCTCCGCGGCGCTTCCGTGCGGGATGACGGCGTCGATGAGCCGGTCCGAGCCGCCGTCGGCGATGTCACCTTCGGTGAAGCCGAAGCGCAGCAGGTTGTTCGTGTAGTTGCTGAGCCCGAGGTACAGCGCGGCGTACTGGCGCGCGCTCGCCCGCGCCCGCTCGACGTCGGTGTCCACCACGCACGCCAGCTCGGGGGCGAGCAGCGGCCCGTCGCCGAGGCGCTCCCGCGCATACCGGGTGTGCTCGACGTTGATGAAGTACGGGTGGCTGCCGAGCGAGCGCTCACCGGCGAGGTCGAGCATCTTCGGCCCCAGCGCCGCGAGCACGCGCCCCTCGGCGGGCAGTGGCGTCGGCGCCGCATCGAGCGCGTCGAGGAACTCGATCATCGCGTGGCGGGGGCGGCGGTAGTCGCTGGTCGCCTCGGGATGACCGGCCCCGAGGCCGATCAGCGCCCGGTCGGGGTGCGCGCGGGCGAGCTCGTCGGCCTGCTCGGCGACGCGCGCCGGGTCGCTCTTCCACAGGTTCACGATCCCGGTCGCGGCGACGAGCGTCTCGGTCGCGTCGAGCAGCGGGCGCAGCTCCTGCACCTCGGGCGAGCCGCCGAGCCAGAACGCCCCGAAGCCGAGATCCTGGGCCAGGCGCGCCGCCTCGGGGGCGTTCTCGGCGCCGAGTGACGCGTAGCTGGTCCAGACACCGAAGCGCGTGAGGTTCATGGGGACTCTCCTTGACGGACGACGTTGACGAGCGCCTCACCGGCGCAGAAACGGGCCAGTTGATCCCCGGCCAGCTCGGCCGCGAGCCGGTGCGCCCGCGGCGAGTTGCCGCCGATGTGCGGGGTGATCGACAGCACGCCCGGCGCCCCCCACAGCGGGTGCTCGTCGGGCAGCGGCTCGGGATCGGTGACGTCGAGCACCGCGCGGATGCGCCCCGTCATGACCTCGGCGAGGAGCGCGTCGGCATCGACGACGGCGCCGCGGGCAGCGTTGATGAGCAGCGCGCCGTCGCGCATCCGTGCCAGCGCGGCCGCGTCGATGAGGCCGCGGGTCGCATCGGTGAGCGGAGTGAGGAGCACCACCACATCGGCGTCCGCCAGCAGCTCGGGCAGCTCGTCGACGCCGTGCAAGCCGTCCCGGGCGCGCGAGGCGACACCGACGATCTCGGCGCCGAACGGGGACAGGCGAGCGGCGACGGCATCGCCGATGGAGCCCATCCCGACG
This sequence comes from uncultured Solirubrobacteraceae bacterium, assembly GCA_964657875.1. Taxonomy (GTDB): domain Bacteria; phylum Actinomycetota; class Thermoleophilia; order Solirubrobacterales; family Solirubrobacteraceae; genus Palsa-465. The sequence continues at coordinate 4,282 of CAZZWJ010000080.1, read as the reverse complement.
ATCAGGACCGTCGTCTCGGCGACGTCGATGATGGGGGTCTGCTCGCCCCAGGAGCGCGCGCGGGCGCCCTCGAGAACACGCGAGGACCACCCGAGCAGCGCGCCGAGCACCCACTCGGCGACCGCGCTGTCCCGAGCCCCGCGGGCGCTGCACAACGTGACCGCGGCGGGGACGTCGTCCGCGAGCGCATCGACGCCGGCGGACAGCGTCTGCACGACCCGCAGGTCACCGAGCCCGGCGAGCCGGGCGGCGAGCTCCCCCTGGCGGTAGGGCACCGGCACCAGGAACCCGAAACCCCGGAGGTCCTCCTGGTCCTCGATCGCGAACACCTCGGCCTCGGGGGCCCGACCGGCGATGATCTCGACCGCGGCGCGGGGGACGGCCGCCCGCACCCGCACTGGCGAGCCCGCATTCACCCTGAGGACCCTAAAGCGACGCGAGCGCGTCGTTGAACGTCGCGCTGGGCCGCATCGCGGAGGCGACACGCTCCGGGTCGGGATGGAAGTAGCCGCCGACGTCGACGGCCTCGCCCTGGACGGCGGCGAGCTCGGAGACGATCGTCGACTCCGCGTCGGCGAGACGCTGCGCGAGCGGCGTGAAGCGCGCGGCGAGCTCCGGGTCGTCGGTCTGGTCGGCGAGCTCGCGCGCCCAGTACAGCGCCAGGTAGAAGTGACTGCCGCGGTTGTCGAGCTCGGACACCCGGCGCGACGGCGAGCGGTCGTTCTCCAGCACCCGGCCGGTCGCCCGGTCAAGCGTCTGACCGAGCACCCGGACACGGTTCCCGTCCGCCCCGTCGGTCTTGTCGGCGAGCATCTCGAAGGAGACGGCGAGCGCGAGAAACTCCCCCAGGGAATCCCAGCGCAGGTGGTTCTCGCGCTCGAACTGCTGGACGTGCTTGGGCGCCGAGCCGCCGGCCCCGGTCTCAAACAGGCCGCCGCCCTGCATCAGCGGCACGATCGAGAGCATCTTGGCGCTCGTGCCGAGCTCGAGGATCGGGAACAGGTCGGTGAGATAGTCGCGCAGCACGTTGCCGGTCACCGAGATCGTGTCCTCACCGCGCCGGGCCCGCGCGAGCGTGAAGCGGATCGCCTCCCCGACGTCCATGATCTCGATCTCCAGACCCGCGGTGTCCTCCTCGGCGAGCACGGCGCGGACCGTGCGCAGGACCTCGGCGTCGTGCGCGCGGGTCTCATCCAGCCAGAAGACGGCTGGGGCAGCGGTCGCGCGGGCGCGGCGGACGGCGAGCCCGACCCAGTCGACGATCGGGGCGCGCTTGGTCTGACAGGCGCGCCAGATGTCGCCCGCGTCGACGGTGTGGGCGAGGAGCGTCGCGCCGTCGGCGTCGACGATCCGGACCGCTCCGGGGGCGCTGACCTCAAACGTCTTGTCGTGGGACCCGTACTCCTCGGCCTTCTGGGCCATCAGCCCCACGTTGGGCGTCGTGCCCATCGTCACCGGGTCCAGGGCGCCGTGCTCCCGGCAGTCCTCCACGGTCGCGGCGTACAGCTCGGCGTAGGAGTGATCGGGGATCACGAACAGCGTGTCCTGCGCATCGCCGGCGCGATTCCACATCTGCCCCGAGGTCCGGATCGCCGCCGGCATCGAGGCGTCGATGATCACGTCGGAAGGGACGTGGAGGCTCGTGATCCCGCGGTCTGAGTCGACCATCGCGAGCCCCGGGCCGGTGACGTAGGCGCCGTGGATGGCGTCGGTGATCGCCTCGCGGTCGCGCTCGGGGACGTCGGGCAGCGCCCGCTCCAGGGCACCGAGCCCGTTGTTGGGGCTCACCCCCGCCCGCGCGAGCGTCGCCGCATGCTCGTTGAACACCGTCGGGAAGTAGGCGCGCACCGCGTGACCGAAGATGATCGGGTCTGAGACCTTCATCATCGTCGCCTTGAGGTGCACCGAGAAGAGGATCTCCTCGCGCCGGGCGGCGTCGACCTGCTCGGCGAGGAACGCCTGCAGCGCCGCGCGGCGCATCACCGAGGCATCGACGATCTCGCCCTCCAGCACCGGGAAGTCGTCCCGCAACACGGTGACGGTCTCGTCGGCGGCGACATGCTCGATGCGGATGGTCGTCGGCGCGGCGATCGTCACCGAGACCTCGGTGGAGCGGAAGTCCCCGTCGGTCATCGTCGCCACCCGGGAGCGCGAGTCCGGCGACCAGGCGCCCATCGAGTGCGGATGGCTCTGGGCGTAGCGCTTCACCGAGGCGGGCGCGCGGCGGTCGGAGTTGCCCTCGCGCAGGACCGGGTTGACCGCCGACCCCTTCACCCGGTCATAGCGCGCGCGGATCTCGCGCTGCGCGTCGTCGGCGGGATCGTCGGGATGATCGGGGATGTCGTAGCCCTGGGCCTGCAGCTCGGCGATCGCGCTCTTCAGCTGCGGCAGCGAGGCCGAGATGTTCGGCAGCTTGATGATGTTCGCGTCGGGCTCGGTGGCGAGCTCGCCGAGCTCGGTGAGGGCGTCGGAGACCTGCTGCTCGGCGGACAGGCGCTCGGGGAACTGGGCGAGGATCCGCCCGGCGAGTGAGATGTCACGCAGCTCGAGCTCGACCCCGGCGACCCCGGCGTAGGCGCGCAGGATCGGCAGCAGGGACTGGGTCGCGAGCGCGGGGGCCTCGTCGGTGTGGGTGTAGACGATCTTCATGGCGGCATTGACCCTACCGGGGCGCGACGGGCGCCGCGTGTCACGATTGGGTCATGAGCCCACGTCCTCCCCTCCCCCCGTTCAGCGCCTCGACCGCCGCGCAGAAGGTCCAGGCCGCCGAGGACGCGTGGAACACCTGCGACCCCGAGAAGGTGTCGCTCGCCTACACCGAGGACTCGATCTGGCGCAACCGCGACACGTTCCTCGCCGGCCGTGGCGAGATCGTCGCCTTCCTCACCGGCAAGTGGGAGCGCGAGCGTGACTATGCGCTGCGCAAGTCCCTGTGGGCGTTCACCGACAACCGGATCGCGGTGCGCTTCCAGTACGAGTGCACCGACGCCGACGGTCGCTGCTGGCGCTGCTACGGCAACGAGCTGTGGGAGTTCGATGAGCACGGACTGATGCGCCGCCGCGAGGCGTCGATCAACGACCTCGCGATCGCCGCGGAGGACCGGCGGATCTTCGGCCCGCGCCCGGAGTCCGAGCGTGGCGTGGAGATTGCGCTGCAATGAGTGGCTGAAATCGGCCGCGGCCGCGTACGATTCCGACTGTGGATCAGCGGATCGTCTACCTGTCGCGACTGACGCGTCTGCCCCTGCTCGGTGCCGACGGCGCCGACATCGGCCGGATCGTCGACACCGTCATCGACCTCGGCTCAAAGCCCCCGCGCGTCAACGGCATCGTCGTCCAGATCCAGCGCCGGCGCGTGTTCGTCGGGATCGGTCGGATCGGGGAGATCGCCTCCGACGGCGCGCGGCTGCGTCGCGGCTCGATCAACCAGCGCACCTTCGAGCTGCGCCCCGGGGAGCGGCTGCTCGCCGGGGAGCTGCTGAGAACCCGCCTCAAGGGCGAGCGGGTGATCGACTTCGGCCTCACCCCCACCCCGGTGCCCGGCGGCTGGGAGGTGGCGACGATCGCGCTGTCACCCCGCCGCGTGCCGGGGCTCGGCCCCCGCGGAGTCCCCGGGCTGCGTCACGCGCCCGACGTGCTGGACTGGGCGGAGGCCGGGGAGCTGTTCGCGTCGGAGCGATCGGTCGACCGCGAGGCCGCCGAGCTCGGCGGACTGCATCCCGCCGAGATGGCCGCCGCGATCCGCCACCTGCCGCAGAGCCGGCGTCAGCTTCTCGCCAAGGAGCTGGAGGACGATCGCTTCGCCGACCTGCTGGAGGAGCTCTCCGAGGACGAGCAGGTGCGCCTCATCGAGGGGCTGGACCTCGAGCGCCTCGCGGGGATCCTCGACGAGATGGAGGCCGACGACGCCGCGGACCTGATCGGCGAGCTGCCCGCCAACCGCCAGGCCGAGCTGCTCACCGCGATGGACCCCGAGGAGGCCGAGCCGGTCCGGCGGCTGCTCACCTACGACAAGGACACCGCGGGCGGTCTGATGACCCCCGAGCCGCTGATCCTGTCCCCCGACTCGACGGTCGCCGAGGCGCTCGCCCGCGTGCGGGAGCACGACATCCCGGTGCCGCTCGCCGCCGGCGTGTTCGTGTGCCGGGCCCCGCTGGAGACCCCGACAGGCCGATATCTCGGCAACGTCGGCTTTCAGCGCCTGCTGCGTGAGACGCCGTCCAAGCCGCTGGGCCGCTGCATCGACGAGGATGTCGAGCCGGTGCGCGAGTCGGCGAGCGAC
>CAZZWJ010000079.1:0-10055 GCA_964657875.1 uncultured Solirubrobacteraceae bacterium | reverse complement strand
CCGGACGCTCAAAAGCGCACGTTTCTTGACGAAGTCGGCACATTCCCTCAACATCGCTCACCAAGCGGCGGTGACCCGTTCCCGTCCGTGGCCGCCGCTGTCGATGAGGTCGGCGAGCGCGATCGCGAAGTCCTCGGCAGAGATCTCGCTCTTGCCCGCGGCGTCGACGAGCAGCTGATCGCCACCGAGGCGGTAGCTGCCGGTCCGCTCGCCGGGGTGGATGAACGCGGCGGGGCTCACGTAGGTCCAGTCGAGATCGTCGACTGCGCGGAACACGTCAAGCGCGTCGGCGGCCTGCCGCGCCTCGGCCGCGTAGGCGTCGGGGAAGTCAGGGGTGTCGAGGAGTCGGATGCCAGGGGCGACCTCGAGGCTGCCGGCGCCACCGACGACGATCAGCCGCGCGGTGGCGGCACTGCGCAGACCCTCGATCAGCGAGCGCGCGACGTCCGACAGCGTGTAGTCGACCCCACGGGCGGAGATCGCGCAGACCACGGCATCGTGGCCACGCACGGCCTCGGCGACCGCCGCGGCATCGGTGATGTCGACGCCGGTGGCACGGCTGACCCCGGTGACGTCATGGCCGCGGCGTTCGAGCTCGGCGACCGCCTCGCTGCCGATCATCCCGGTGGGGCCGAAAACGACGATCTTCATGGGGGAGTCCTCTCCGTGGGGCGGTTTGCGCCGACTGGCGGCCGACATGCGGGTCGGCGATCGTCAACAACGTATCCCGTTCCTCGCCGCCGCCGTGCTATGCAGACCGGCATGCCTCCGCACCATCCCCAGCCGATCACCCCGGCCGGTCACGTCGAGCCGGTCGCCCGTCGCGTCCGTGCCGAGATCGACGGAAAGACGGTCCTCGACACCACCGCTGCGAAGTACCTGTGGGCAAAGCCGTTCTATCCCCAGTTTCAGATTCCGCTCCGTGACATCGACGCCGAGGCGCTCACCATCGCCGACGACGTCGAAGCGCTGCCGCACGGCACCGGAAGCGCCGTCACGCTCACCACGGTCGCCACCTCCTCCTCCACCACCACCGCGCCCTCACCTCACGGTCACCTCTACGTCACCGCCGAGCACCCCGCGCTCGTCGACACCGTGCACCTGGAATGGGACGCGCTCGACGCCTGGTATGAGGAGGACGAGATGGTCTTCGTGCACCCCCGCAGTCCGTATGTGCGGGTGGACGCGCTGCGGTCCACCCGTCACGTCCGGATCGAGCGGGGCGGCGTGCTGCTCGCCGACTCACACGCACCGGTGATGGTGTTCGAGACCGGGCTGCCGACACGCTTTTACCTGGACCGCTCGTCGGTCGACTTCTCCCACCTGCGCCCCAGTGACACCGTCACCGCCTGTCCGTACAAGGGTCGCACGACGGGTTACTGGTCAGTCGAGATCGATGGTCACCTGCACCCCGACCTCGCGTGGTCCTACGACTTCCCGACGCGCCAGCTGCTGCCGGTCGCGGGCCTCGTCGCGTTCCTCGACGAGCGCGTCGACGTGACGGTCGACGGGGTGCGGCAGCCCCGGCCCGACACGCACTTCTGAGGACGACGGCTCGCCGTCAGTCAGTCGGGGCCGGCCGCTCGCCGATGAGTCGCGCCTCGTCGGACAAGAGCCGCGGGCGCACCCGGCGCGCGGCGTAGAGCAGCGCCGAGGCGAGGAACAGGCCGGCGGTGACGAGCAGCCAGTTGGTGAGGATCGAGGGCAGCGGGTGGCCGGTGTCATCGCGGTAGTTCTTGGCCGAGTAGCCGAGGATCTCCGGTGAGTAGACGAGCAGCAGGATCGCGGAGATGATCGCGGGGGCGCGGACGTAGTTGATCGCGCTGCCGAATCGCGCACCCCATGCCCGCCGGCCCTCACGGCGGCCGATCCGATCGATCAGCGAGTAGATCGGCAGCACGACGATGTCGTGCAGCACCGCGGCTCCGACGAACCAGGCGATGTAGTTGACGACGTAGCCGCCACCGAGGATCTGACTGAGCGCCCATGCGAACGCGGCGAACGCGAGCAGGTGGCCGAGCAGGTGCAGCGGCGTGGCCCCGTAGACCTTGCGAAACCGGGGGATCATGCGGGGTAGAACTTCATCGTGCCGACCCACTTGGTGTTGTGGACACCGGGGACGTTGGGCAGGATCGTCCGCGCGGGATAGCCGTGGTCGAGTGACAGGTCGGCGCCGTTGACCGACAGCGCCAGCAGCGAGCGGTCGTCGTCGACCTGTCCGGGGGCATAGGTCGCCTGGCGAAACGGGCCGGCGGTCTGCAGTGAGTAGACGTGCAGGACCGCGTCGCCGTCGATCCCGGCCAGGCGCTTGAGGTCGGACAGGCGCACGCCGGTCCAGTGCTGGGTCGTGGACCAGCCCTCGACGCAGGCGATCGGCAGCGCCTCGGTGTGCTGGGGCATCGCGAGCAGCCGCGCCCGTGAGAGGTGGGTGGTCCGCCCGTCGACGCCGACGAGCGCCAGCGCGAAGCCCGGATCGCTGGCGGCCTTGGTGACGCCGACGTACTGTGCGGTCTTGTTGATCTGAAACGCATTGGGACCGGAGCCGAAGACGCGTCCCCGGGGGGCCAGCAGCGAGATCCGCCGCAGCGGCCCGCCGATCGATTCACCGACGTTCGCGACCACGAGGGCGGCGGAGGCGCCGCCGACGATCCCGAGCAGCCCCCGGCGGCTGATCGTCGGCGCGGCCGGGGCTGAGGGCGCGAGTCCCCCGGGGACATACGGTTCCGGACGGGTATCGGCGAGACCGGCCCGCAGCGGCTTCAGGACACCCTGCTCGCGGTAGGCGCGGCGGACGGTCGGCAGCTTGATGAAGAAGTGCAACAGCAGCGCGCAGATGAACACCCAGCCGCCGTAGTAGTGGGCGCGGACGAAGCTGAAGTGCCACGGGTACCAGACCTGGATGTCGAGGATCCCGGTCGCCAGCTCAAACAGGCCGCCGCCGACGAGCGCGAGCACCGACAGGCGCTCGAGCAGTTGCGCGGGGCTGCGAAACGGGGGCCAGGCGAACAGCTTGGGGATGACCGACCACAGCTTCGCGAGCACGAGCGGCACCGTGATCAACCCGATCGTGATGTGCAGCCCCTGGGTGACCGCATACAGCCACGCGGGAGAACCCTGCGGCAGATCGATCAGCGGGGGCAGATCGTCGCGCTTGGGAAACGTGAAGTTGTGGCCGAGATCGGGCTTGTAGGCGGCGTGGGAGACGAGCCCGGTGAGGAACGAGACGATCACCAGCACGAGCAGCATCGACCCCAGGAACGCGGTCAGCCACGTCCCGCGGATCGGACTGCGCCAGAAGCCCGGGCGAAACGGTCCGGGTGGCGGATCCTCGGGGAACGGGAGCGGGATCCCGCTCTCGGTGCGCGCCATCGTCGGCGCGAGCGCTCGCAGTTCGGCGGGCGAGGGGGGACGCAGCCGGCTTTGACCCTCGGGGTCGGCCGGCGTCGAGCGGTGGCGGGTGGGATCGGTCGGGATGGTCATCGTGCTGACACCGCGCATGGTGACGCAGCGCGTCCGATCGTGCGCCGCCGACCACCCCTCGACTGATCCCCTGGAAATCGAGACCTATGGAACCGACCGGGCCGGGTCGATGACCCGAGGCCGACCTGTCCAGGTCAGCCCCGGTCAGACCCGGCGATTGCCTAGGCGCAGAACTGACAGTCGTGACCGCCGGCGGAGAGGTCACGGGCGCGGGCGTGGTAGTGCTCGTCGCGGATGCGCGGATCGGTCATGGCGCGGTCATGCTCGCGGCGCTCACGGGAGCGCTCCATCGAATGACGGACGCGATCGCTGATCTGGCGGGTCAGGGTCTTCATGTCACGAGCCTCCTATGGCGGTCACGAGGACGCATCTCCGTTGAGATGCATCTGGCATGCTAGATGCGCGTCAGGTGTCGACGTGTGAGGGCACGCACAGCTCCGTCAGGCGGCGACGGCGGCGCGCAGGCCGGCGAGGACGTCGTCGACGATCTGCGCCATGTCGTCGATGTTCTCGTCGTCGATGAACCGCTCGAACGAGGTGCGAAACACCGCCATTCCGGCGTGTGCGGCGAGCCGGCTGGCTGCGTCGTCGGTGCCGCGCCGGCGTAGCCCGTCGGCGAACGCCGCGGTGAGGGCGTCGAACTTCATCAGCTCGCGCTCCATCAGTTCCGGACTGGCCGCGATCACCGCCTGGCGCTGACGCAGCGCGTCCAGCGGCGCCGTCTGCTGCCAGTCGATGGCCGCCAGGACCACGGCGATCGCCTCAAGCGGCGCCAGCTGCGCCGGTGCGTGGGCGATCGCATCGACGAGCGTCGAATGCAGATCGTCTGCACCGGCGAACAGCACCTCGCGCTTATCGGGGAAGTGGCGAAAGAACGTGCGCTTGTTGACGCCGACCCGCTCGGCGATCTCGCCGACGGTGGTGCGCTCGAACCCCTGCTCGGTGAAGAGGTCGAGCGCCGCCTTCTGCAGGCGTTCGCGGCTGCCGGGTTGCCAACGTGCCACCCCGACAGCGTAGCCATCTCGACGATCGATGTCATTGCGTGACATCGCTGTGGTAAGGTGATGTCACTCGATGGCATCAACCCAACTGCGGAGGTAGTCATGTCGGTGATGACGCGAATCCAGTACGACTCGTACGGCGGCCCCGAGCTCATGCGCCTCGGTCGCTTCGAGCCGTCGGCGCCGGGCAGGGGTGAGCTGGGGGTCCGTGTGCGGGCGGCGTCGGCCAACCCGATGGACTGGCGGATCCGAAACGGCGACACCCGACTTCTCACCGGCCGGCGGTTTCCGCGGGGCGTCGGGCATGACTTCGCCGGCGTCGTCGAGGCGGTCGGAGACGGCGTCACCCGCTTCTCGGTCGGTGACCCGGTGCTGGGCGCGATGAGCATGAAGGCATCAGGCGCCTTCGCCGAGATGGTCATCGCTGACGAGAACCAGACCGTCGCCAAGCCCGCCGAGCTTTCCTACGAGCAGGCCGCGGCCATCCCGACGGTCGGCGTCACCGCACTGCAGGCCGTCATCTCGAAGGGCAGGCTTCACGCCGGTCAGAGCATCTTCATCCATGGCTGTCTCGGCGGGGTCGGACGCGCCGCGACCCAGATCGCGCTCATGCACGGCGCGACGGTGGCCGGCAGCTGCCGAGCCACCGCGACGGCCGACGCGCAGGCCCTCGGCGTCGGTCCGGTCGTCGACTTCGACTTTGATCCGACGGCACTCAGGGCGAGGTTCGACGTCGTCTTCGATACCGCCGGCACCATGTCGATCAGATGCGGGCGCACGCTGGTCAAGCGCGACGGGCGCATCATCGACATCAACGGGTCTCCGGCGAAGATGGCCAGAAGCGCGCTTCCGGGGCCGTTTCAGGTCCTCATCTCCAAGTACACGCGCGACGATCTCGCCGAGGTCGCCCGAGCCGCCGCCAACGGCGACCTGTGTCTCCCGGTCGCTCGCTCGGTCCCGCTCACCCAGGCGATCAGCGCGCTCACCGAGCTCGAGCGAGCCCACATCCCCAGAGGCGGGAAGCTCGTGATCACCGTCCCATCGCAAACGTGACCCGCGAAACCCTCGCCACTTCGCCGGGAAGGATCGGCTGGCTGGCCGTACTCCTCAGTTCGATCGGCGTCGCCGTGTACTTCCCCAGCCGTTACACGGGCGGCAACCTCGCCTCGCTGGCCGAACAGCACGATGGGCTGGCCGGGACCTTCGCCTCCGAGCCGCTTGCGATCCAGCTCGCGTTCTACGCGCACATCGTCTTCGCCGGCATCGCGCTGCTGATCGGCGCGCTGCAGTTCTCACGCTCGCTGCGCCGCCGGGCGCCGCGGGTCCATCGATACATCGGACGCGTCTACGCGGGGACGGTCGGCGTCGGCGGGGTCGCCGCGCTGGTCCTGTCGTGCTTCAGCTCGGTTGCCTATCTCGGCTTCTTCGGCTTCGGGACCCTGGCCGTGCTCTGGGTGTGGACCACTCAGCGCGGATATCACGCGATCCGAGAACGCGACGTGCGCGCCCATCAGGCGTGGATGATTCGCAGCTTCGCGCTCACCTACGCCGCGGTCACCCTCCGCCTCTGGCTGATCGCCCTCCTGCTGCTTCAGATCGCGTTCGGCGTGCCGGTCGCGCACGCCACCCGGGTCGCGTTCGAACCACTTCCGTTTCTCTGCTGGCTGCCGAACATCGTCGTCGCGGAATGGATCATCGCCCGCCGCGGCCTGCCCGGCCTGGGCATGCAACGCCGCGAGACCGACCGCCCGGCCGCGTCGTCGGCCGCGACCGTCGCCAGTGCAAGCCCTCGGTAAAAGCGGAGTCGGCTGCGAGCCAGGTATAAGGATGTCGGTGACCCGGGAACGTGCCTCCTTCACTCGTCGCTCCCCCGGTGAGACCGGGAGAAGGGTCAGCTGTCGTGGATGGTGATGCCCTGCGGGAGCTCTGCCTGTCGTTCTCCGGCTCGGTGGAGACCTTTCCGTTCTCGCCGGGGACCTCCGTGTTCAAGGTCGCGAACAAGATGTTCGCGCTGTCACCACTGGCCACCCATCCGCTCACCGTCAACCTCAAGTGCGATCCCGGCCTGTCGGAGCAGCTCCGGGAGGCTCACCCGGAGATCCGACCCGGGTGGCACATGAATAAGCGCCACTGGATCACCGTGTCCCTCGACGGCGCGATCGGCGACCAGATGGTCCAGGAGCTCGTCGAGGACTCCTATGACCTCGTCGTCTCCGCACTGCCGAAGCGGCGGCGCGAGGCCCTGCGGTGGCGCGGCGAGACGCGCTGACGAGGAGCCGCCGCCCGGTCGGGATCCCCGAGACCGTGCCGGGTCGGAGAACCGATCATGCCGCGGGGAGATCTGCTCCCCGCGGCATGCTCCGTCTCAAAGCGACCGGTTACTTGATGAGCGTCTCGGCCTTGGCGACGTCGAAGGTCCCGATCCCGGTGGCGAGGTCATACCCGGCAGTCGCCGGATAGGGCCCGGTGTCCCCGAGGGTGACGTCGTGGAACGCGGCGCTGCCGTTGGCGGCGTAGAGCAGCGGTGACGCGAACGGAACCGCCTCACCGTGATCGGACTCGATCCGGTCCCACACGCCGAGCGCCAGCGGCGAGGCGAGGCTCGTGCCTCCGACCGTCTCGGGCGTGCCGTTGACGTAGACGTTGGCGCCGGTGTTGGGGTCGGCGTCCATCGACACGTCAGGCACCGTGCGCAGGTTCGCCTCGCTGCCGATCGTGCCCAGCACTCCGTCGCTCGCCTGCCACTTGGGCTGGCTCTCCAGGTAGCTGATGCCGCCGCCGCCCGCCGTCCAGGCGAGCTCCTGGTTGTAGCTGCCGTCGGCGTTGGTGAGCAGCGACGTCCCACCGACCGCCACGACATACGGCGAGGAGGCCGGATAGCTGACGTCCGGCACGCCGGCGGGCACTCCGTTGGGCGTCCCGACCGAGCAGAAGCCGCCGGTGTCACCGGCGGAGGTGAACACCGTCTGGCCCTGCAGCGCCGCCTCGGCGAACGACTCGTCGTCGGCGAGCATCGAGCCGTCCAGGTAGGCCTGGAACTCGCACTCTCCGAACGATGCGCTGCCCGCCTTCTGCTGATCGGCCGCCGAGAAGTCGGCGAACGCGAGTGCGAGGTCGGAGTCGGTGAGCGACGTGGCGTCGTAGAGGGTGAGGCTCTTCACCGTCTGGGCCATCCCCGTCGAGTACTGGGTGTCGAGATCCCACTCGTCGGCGCCGCTCGTGTCGCTGCTGGCGATTCCGGTGGGGCGGATCGACACCGGCACCTTCGGCAGGCCGTTGGCCGTCTCCTCGGTGCGCAGGTCGGTGACGACCTGGCTGAGGTTCCCCTCGGCGAAGATCGCCTCCGGGGTCGTCGAGCCGGTCGCGGCGCTCGTCGCGTCATAGGCCTTCTGCAGGCCCTGCGGGTTGTAGTCGCACAGGTAGGAGACGCCGCTCAGCGTGCATGAGGACGCCGGGTTGGTCGCGTGGGTGACCGCGGGCGTCTTCATCGCGAAGACGTTGTTGAGCCCGAGCACCGAGGTGACGGTCGACGCGAGCGGTGCGGGCACGCTGGCGGCGGTGAGGTTCGCGTACCCGGTCTGCCCGGCGACGCTCACCTGACTGAGTGAGGTGTCAAACGCCGTGGACATGTCGGCGGCCGTGCCGGTCACGGTGAGGATCGTGTTGTTGGGGGTGATCGAGGTGCTCTTCAGACCGGCTCCGCTCAGATAGGACTCGACCGCGGAGACCTGCGCCGCCGTGGGGCTGAACTGCGACTTGAACGCCGCCGCGGACATCGTCATTCCGGAGGCGATGTCCTGCTTCATCGTCGCCGGGTTGCGCAGGGCGAGCACGACCTGAACGGTCATCGGGGTCGCGCCGGGCAGGGCGCCGAGGCTCGTGATGCCCGAACCGGTCGGCACCGCCTTGGTCGCGGTCGCCGACCACGTGGTCTGAGCCTGGGCACTCGCGGTACCGAGAGCGCCGGCGGCGACGCACCCCAGGGCGGTCACGCTCACGGGAATCAGGAACCGATGTCTCATGCGACGTCTCCTCTCGATCGTCTCGCGTCCCGGCGGGAGCGGGTACACGCGGGTACCAACACCCGTAGTGTCGCGCTGATTGACTTGTCAGTCAACCCCCGGAGATGATCGCGCGGCGGTATGAGACATCCCGGCGGCCGCCCGATCCGCTAGATCTCCTGCGATCCCCCCGCGCAACCTGGTCAACCTCAAGTCGGTCTCCAAGGGCTACGCGAGCCGGTCGGTCCTCACCGATGTGACGCTCGGGCTGCAGGAGGGCGAGCGGATCGGCATGGTCGGCGAGAACGGCGCCGGCAAGTCGACGCTGCTGCGGCTGATCGCCGGTGTCGAGACCCCCGACACCGGCGCCGTCACCCGCACCGGGTCGGTGACCGACGGGCTCGTCACCCAGCGCGGCGAGCTCGGCGGTGCGCGCACCGTCCGCGAGGCCCTGGCCGGCGATCGCGCCGACCACGAATGGGCGCGCGACGCCCGCTTTCGCACCGTCCTGGACGGGCTGCTCGGCGGGACGGCGCTCACCCGCTTCCCCGACGGTCCCGACACCGAGGTCGCGCCGCTGTCGGGCGGCGAGCGGCGACGGATCTCACTCGCGCGGTCCCTGATCGACTCACCCGAGTTGCTGCTCCTCGACGAGCCGACCAACCATCTCGACGTCGAGGGGATCGCGTGGCTGGCCGGTCACCTCGCCGCCCGCCGGGGAACCCTGCTCGTGATCACCCACGATCGCTGGTTCCTCGACGCGGTCTGTGAACGCACCTGGGAGGTCGCCGACGGCACCGTGCACGCCTACGACGGTGGCTATTCCGCCTACGTGCTCGCGCGGGCCGAGCGCGACCGCCAGGCCTCCGCGCGGGAGGACCGCCGCCGCCAGCTCGTGCGCAAGGAGCTCGCGTGGCTGCGCCGCGGACCGCCCGCGCGCACGTCGAAGCCGAAGTTCCGGATCGACGCCGCCAACGCGCTCATCTCCGACGAGCCGCCGGCGCGCGACTCCGTGGAGCTGATGCGCTTCTCCTCCACGCGCCTCGGCGACCGGGTGCTCGACGCGCTCGACGTCTCGGTCACGCTCGGCGAGCGCCCGCTGCTGCGCGACGTCACCTGGCGGTTGGGGCCCGGCCAGCGGGTCGCCCTCGTCGGCCCCAACGGTGCGGGCAAGACGACGCTCCTGGCGCTGCTGTCCGGTGAGCGCGACCCCGATCGGGGCGAGGTCCAGCGCGGTCAGACCGTGCAGCTCGCCCAGCTCTCCCAGGAGTCGACCGAGCTTCCCGACGGCGTGCGGGTGCTCGAGTCGCTCACCCAGGTGCGCGGCCGGATCACCACCAGCGGCGGTGAGGAGCTCACCGCCGGGCGCCTCGCCGAGCGTTTCGGCTTCCGCGGCGAGAAGCTGCACACCCGCACCGAGGAGCTCTCCGGCGGCGAGCGCCGGCGCCTGGCGCTCATGCGGCTGCTCATGACCGAGCCCAACGTGCTCATGCTCGACGAGCCGACCAACGACCTCGACGTCGACACGCTCACTGCGCTCGAGGATCTGCTCGACGGGTGGCCGGGGACGCTG
>CAZZWJ010000078.1:0-10074 GCA_964657875.1 uncultured Solirubrobacteraceae bacterium | reverse complement strand
GCCCACGCAAGCCTGACCGCGCGCTGCAGATGTCGCCCCGATCCGGTGCCGCGCGGGTCACCGTCCGATCCGTGGCTCAGTTGCCCCGGTGAGTCCACAATCCTCCCGGGCATCATCCGAGTCGCGCTCCCGAGTTGGTCAACGGGTGAACGGCGATCGTCAGGTAGAGCCACAACACGCACAGTCCGACGCTGAGTGCCGCCGCAAGCAGCGGTACCGCCACAGGACGCCGGCGCACGGTCGAGCTCCCGCCGCCCGCATCTGCGCTGCCCAGATCTCCATCCCGGTCAGACACGCGGATGAACGCGAGCCCACAGGCGAGCCCGAACGCGGGCAGCACCGCATACGCATAGCGCGGGGTGATGAGCGGCAGGCGCTCGACGACGGTCTCGATCCACATCAACGCCACCGCGATGATGACGGGCACCACGAGCGGCCACACCCGGCGCGGGCCCCGCCACAGCCAGCCTCCGAAGGCGACGACCATCCAGACGATCAGCGCAGCGCGGATCACGTGCAGCACACCCCGACTCAACGCATAGCCGTCGAAGCTGGTGGCCGCGTTGTTCCACTCCTCCGGCAGGAGCCCCCCGAGCAGGGGCGCGCTGGTGTCGATCAGGCGCGTGAGACCGTAGGAATGACCTGTCGGATTGAAGAACCCGCCCTGCATGAGGCGAACGATCGCGCCGGCGGTCAGCGCGTGGTATCGAGATTCGTTGTCGACGATCCATGGCGCGATCAGGACGACCGGCAACGCCAGCGCTGCCACCGCCGCCCACGGTGCACGCCGGCGAAACCGCCACGCGAGCACCGGCAGCACGACCACGACCGGGAACGGGAGACGACACAGCCATCCCAGACCACACAACCCGCCGGCGGCGAGCAGCGCCCGTACCGACCCCGTGTCGTAGGCGACCCACGACGCCAGGAGCGCCGCGGTCGTCAACGGCATCTCCAGCGCGATGTTGGACACCGTCACTCCCCGGAAGATGACCCCGGGCCACAACACGTAGGTGAGTGCGAGGGCGAACGCGGCCAGCGCCATCTCCCGCGTGGGGGTGACCCGTCGGGCGAGCGCCCACAGCAGGCCGACGTTGATCGCGAGCAGTCCAGCGTCGAGCAGTCGCAGCACGTGAACGGCCACTCGCACTCCGCCCACGGCCTTCGCCAGATCCCACGGGATCGCCATCAGGGCGTAATACAACGGTGGCTGAAACGCCTCATAGGACTGATTGCCGAACGACGCCGCCGGTTGCACGACGCGGGCGATGTCCGCCTGGATGGGGAAGTGGTTGAGCAGCGGGAGATGGCCCGCGCCGACTGCGGCGACGTAGGACACGTGTGCGTTCTCGTCGGTGACCGCCCACAGCGGCAGTCCGAACACGACGCCGAGCGCGGCGGCGGCGATCAGGGCGAGCTGGACGGCGACGAGCAGCTCCAACGGCTCGGCTGACCGCGCGCGTCGCGCCGCCGCCGGAAGCGCGTGCCTCGTCCCCCGGAGCCGAGCGACCGAGCCCCGCCGTGCCTGCCCCCCCGCGAACGGCATCCGGGCACCGTACCGCAAGGCCACCCGAGCCGAGTGCGCGCGACGGCGCCGCCGGAACGTGCGCCCGGCGCTCCAGGACCGTATCCTGAGGCGTTCATGATCGCCTTCGGTTGCTCGATCACCAGCCCGGACGTGTACCGGGACGCCTGTGAGAAGGGGTTCGCGCTCGCCTCCGAGCCCGACTCGACCGTCCTCGCCAACGCCGCGGCGGGGTCGCTGATGCGCTCCTACAACCTGATCATGAACAAAGTCGCCGAGATGGACGACGTCGAGGCGCTCGTCCTCTGCCACCAGGACGCGGAGCTCACCTCCCCGGATTTCTGCGCGATCATCCGCGAGACCCTGAAGGATCCCGAGGTGGGGGTGATCGGGTGCGTCGGCGCGCTCGACGTCCGCAACATCGCCTGGTGGGAGGGCTCGGTGACCTGGGGGTCGTTCACCCACCGCTACAAGGAGTACGGCGGCGGTCAGATCGACGCGTTCACCTTCACCGAGGACAACCATCCCGGGTACGCCCGGACCGGTGAGGTCGACACGCTCGACGGCTTCATCCTGGTCATGTCGCCCTGGGCGATCCAGAACATGCGCTTCGACGAGTCCCTCGGCCAGCTGCACGGCTACGACTACGACTTCTGCCTGCAGGTGCGTGAGGCCGGCAGGAAGGTGGTGACCGCCGACTTCAAGGCCGTCCACCACCACTCACTCGATCTCGTCACCGACGAGTTCGTCTGGATCGAGGCCCACAAGCGGGTCGCCGAGAAGTGGCTGGGCCGCATGCCCGGGGTGGGCCTGCCCAACTGGGGAGCGGCCGATGACGATTGGAAGGGCCGTGCCCTGCAGGCCGAGGCCGAGGCGGGCGCCGAGCGCCTCACCCGCGTCTCGATCCAGATGAAGGCCGAGGCCCAGGCCCGCCGACACAAACAGGAGATGGAGGAGATGACGCACAGCACGAGCTGGCGTTACACGCGGCCGCTGCGGGTCCTCAACATCGAGCTGCGCCGCTGGCGGGCGGCCCGCGCTGGGGAATCCTCGGACGGCTCACCGGGACCCGAGTCGATCCCGGCCAATCTCCACGCTCCGTCCAGCCCCGCCGAACCCGTCACCGCCGGACCCACCGCCGCCTCCGGGCCCGCCGGACCGACCGCGTCCGCCCCGAGCACCCCGAGCCCCGACGGGGAATGATCGCCTTCGGGGTGCCGGTCACCCGTTCGGAGGACTACGAGCGCTGGGCCGGTCCCGGGATCCAGCGGGCCCGTGAGCCCGACTCGCTCGTCTTCGCCAACTCCTCGCCGGGTTCGATCTTCCGCGCCTACAACCTGATTCTCGATCAGGCGGCCGGGCACGACGAGCTGGAGGCGGTCGTCCTGCTGCACCAGGACGTCGAGATCGTCGACGACGCGTTCGCCGGGAAGGTCCGGGCGGTGCTCGCCGACTCCAAGGTCGCGATCGCCGGCTGTGTCGGCGCCCGCGACGCGCGCACGATGGCGTGGTGGGAGGGGGCGGTCACCTGGGCGTCGTTCACCCACCGCTACTACGAGCACGGCGGCGGGATCCTGCCGGCGTTCGCGATGTCGCCGGAGGCGGCGAAGCTTCCCGCCTTCGCCGAGCTCGGCGAGGTGGACACGATCGACGGCTTCATCATGGTCCTCTCGCCCTGGGCGGCGCGCAACCTGCGCTTCGACGAGACGCTCGGCCAGTTCCACGGCTACGACTTCGACCTCTGCATGCAGGCTCGCGCCGCCGGTCACACGGTGATGACGGCCGACCTGAAGGTGTGGCACCACCACTCGCTGGAGCTGATGTCCGATCCCGAGACCTGGGTGGAGGCGAACATCCGTCTCACCGAGAAGTGGGAGGCCCTGCACGGCAGCGGCGGCGGGGAGGACTGGAAGGCCCGGGCCCGCCGGGCCGAGGCGCAGGCGTCAGCGTCCAACGTGCTGAAGATCTCCGCGAACATGCGGGCCGTCGCCCGCGAGCGCGAGCTGCTCGCCGAGCTCGACTCAATCCGCGGGTCGACGAGCTGGCGTTACACCGCGCCGATGCGGCGCCTGGCCGCGAGAGTCCGCGCCCGCCACGTCAGCGGCATCCGTCCGGATGCATCGGCCCGTGGAGGCGGAAGATCGTGATCGCCCCGCCGAGACCGTCGGGATACCGGGCGATCACGGTGGCGGCCGGGTCGGTCCGCGTCCACGCCGCGTAGTCCGGCGCCGAGGCGAACACGAGGCCGTACGGGGGGCTCGTCACGACGTAGCGATATCGGCCGCTGACGATGGTGCGTCGCCAGGCCCGGCAGGACTCGATCTCGGTCTGGGCTCCGTGCGGGCCGTGGTGGGAGAGCTCGGTGACCGAGTTGGACAGGGCGAGCCCGAACAGGGGATAGGGCTGCAGGTAGCCGACGAACGCGATGCGCTGGTGTTGCAGGGTCCGAGCGAACGCGAGGGAGCCGGTCGCGTAGCGGGTGCGCAGGTAGGTGCGCTGTGAGGGCCAGAGCAGGAGTCCGAGGACGAGCACGCTCACCAGCAGGACCCAGGGCCGGATCTGCGTCAGGCGCCCGGTGACCGTGAGCCCCGCGACCACCACGGCGACGAGGACGGCGACCCACATGGTCACGGTTCCGGTGAAGTGCGGCGTGGGGCTGAGCAGGATGAAACCGGCGATCCGCCCCCCCTCAGTCCGGTTGACGAGCTCATAGAGGACCCCGGCGCTGAGGAGCGCGAGCACCCAGGGCGCCCGCAGCCGGCGTCCGAACGGCGCGCGGAAGAGCAGGACGAGTCCGAACACCAGGGCTGGCCCCAGGTAGCGCAGGTTGATGGCGACGAGGAGCAGAAAGCCGGTGCGGGGGGTGACCAGGTAGGCGACCGTCGAGAGCACCGCCGCCACCCCGAGGAGCCGGTCCAGGCGGGTGCGCCCCCACCCGATCCCCGTCGCCGCGCCGAGCAACGCGCCCCCGAGGATCAGCGGCCAGAGGCTGGTGAGCCCCTCGTGCAGGCTGGGGAGGAACACCTCGCGCCAGATCCGCCCGCTCGTGAGGTACTGCGCGAAGGTCGCGCCGGTCGGCACGTGGGCGGAGGGCAGGGCCAGCGGCCCGATACCGAGCCGCACGGCGGGCACCGGGTTGCCGAAGGCGAACAGGTTGCGCACGAACCAGACGCCGCAGGTCGCGATCACGCTCACGAGCCAGACGCCCCGGTGACGGGCGCCCGGCAGGACGATCAGCACCGCGAGCACGAGCAGCCCCACCGGGGCGAACATCGTCACCTTGGTGGCCAGCGAGAAGCCGGCCGCCGCGCCCGCGAGGGCGATGGCGAGCGGAGGGCCGGTCACCGATCGAGCGCCCCGTGGTTCGGCCGTCTCGGCGGTGAAGAGCAGGGCGAGCGACGTGAGCAGCAGCGCGAGCGCCATCGTGTCGTTGTCGCCGCTGCTCGGCTGGCTGGTCGAGAACGCCGGAACGTTGAGCAGGACGAGCGCGACCAGCACGGCAGCCGGCCCGAGGCCGCGCGGACGACCGATGCACCACGCGGCGAGGGCGCCGAGGGCCAGCCAGCCGAGGTTGATGAACGGCGAGAGGACGTCGCGGCTGAACAGCAGGATGCCGATCGCGTGGAGCAGCTCGGACGTCATCGGGAAGGAGGCGATCGACGGATCGCCGTTGATGAACGGGGGATGGACGATCGAGGCGCGCTGCACGAACGTCGCGGCGATCGGTCCGTGGTAGCCGAGCGTGTCGGGACCGGTCATCCCCCCGTGAAAGGTCGGCCCGAGGGTCGTGGCCCACTGGGCGAGGACGAGGATGAGCGCCGTGAGCCCGATGACCACCGCTCCCGCGGGGACCGCCGGCGCGCGCAGGCGATCTCCCGTCGCCGCTGTGTCTGACCGCAGGCCCACCGCGAGCCCCAACCCGAGCGCGACGCTGCCCGCGACCACGAACGGCATCCGCAACAGTCCGACGACGCCGAGCGTCTCGGCGACCGCGAGCACGATCGTGAGCGCACCGGTGGCCTCGGCGAGTCGTGCCGGGGCACCGGTCCAGTGGCCCAGCCAGCGCCGCCGGACCGCGACGGCGCCGAGGCTCGCCGAGGCGATGACGATGGCGAGCAGCGCGAGGCCCAGCGCGTAGCGGCCGAAGCTCACAGCCGGGCGGGGAGCACGACGACGACCACGAGAGCTCCTACTCGCCGGCGTCGAGCACGCGGCGAATCGCCTCGCGCGAGAATGCCGGCTCTCGGTTGCGTGAGCGCAGGAACCGCTCGACCGCCCCGAACGCCCGGGACTGCGCGATGCGCGACAGCAGCTCACGCTGCCGGGCCAGCTGCCGGCCCTGCGCCTCTAGGCGGCTCTCGGCCGCGCGGACGGCGCTCAGCTGCACCAGGGTGTTGGCGAGATGCACGACGCGGTTGTGCTCGAGTCGCTGGAGATGCTCGTTGCGGTCCCACGGCGCGAGCAGCTCGGCGAGCGCGTCGCTCCAGGCGACCGACTCGTCCCAGACGAGCCCCATGCCGAAGAACGACGGGACGATCGCCAGACGCAGCGGCGCGTGGGTGGCGACGAAGTCCTCGACGGCGGTGAGCACCCCGTTGTGGGGGCCTCCCTCACGGGCCGCCGGGTGGTGATAGGGCAGGCCGCCCGGGCGGGTGCCCAGATCGCCCGGGTAGAGGCCCGCCTCGGGCGCGATCGGCCGGCGGTGCTCGGCCGGGATCCGCTCCGGCACGAAGTAGTCGTCGCGGCGGCCGTGGGGCCAGCCGACGTCGTGGAGGAGCAGCAGCGGCAGCCGGCGGCCCTCCTGCGCGCTGCGGTCGGCGACGATCCGCAGCTCCTCGGCGACGGTGAAGTAGTTGTGGTCGCCGTCGATGACGATCGTGTCGCTGAGCGGGATGTGAGCGAGGGCATCGTGGCTGGGCTCACGGATGAGCTCGAGCTCGGGGTGCGCGGCTGCGAGCGCCTCGAGCTCGGGCGGCGGCGTGGGATCGACCGCGCTCACCCGGGCCGTGCTGCGCTGCGCCCACAGCAGCAGCAGTCGAGTGAGATCGCCGTGCAGGGCGCCGATCTCGGTGATGGAGGCGCCGCCGGCGATGTCGAGCACGTCGATCACGAGCTCGGCGTTGTAGAGCAGCGATGCTCCCCAGGCGCCGGGATCGTGTTCGGTCGGGTCCAGGCCGAACGGGTAGTCCAGCCAGCGTTCGCTCATTCAGATCGCCTTGCGGATCTCACGGCGGGAGAAGACGGGCTCGGAACCGCGCAGACGCAGGAGGAGCTCCGCCGCCCGCAGGACCCGAGACTGGAGCATCGCCTCCAGCAGATCGCCCTGACGCGCGAGCTGGCGATCCTGGGCGGCGACCCGCTGTTCGGACTCCTGGGTGAGGATCAGCTGCACGTGCGTGTTGGCGAGGTGCAGGACGCGGTCGTTCTCCAGGCGCTGCATCACCGGGTTGCGATCCCAGATCGACAGCACCCGCCGCAGGGCCTCGTGGTGAGGGCCCGCGGTGTCCCAGATGACCCCGAGGCCGTAGAACGCGGGGATGACGGCCAGCGCGAGCGCCGGCGCCGAAGTCGCCGGCGGCTCCGGCTGCCCGCGGTCGGTGAGGAAGTCCTCGATCGCGGTGAGCACCCCGTTGCGCGGTCCACCCTCCTGCGCCGCGGGGTGGTCGCACGGCAGGCCCCCGTGGTAGGTCCCCGGGATACCCGGATACAGGCCGTCATCGGCGAGCGGCTGGCGTTCATCCTCGGGGATCCGCTCCGGGACGTAGTAGTCGTCACGACGGCCGTGGGGCCAGCCGAGGTCATGCATGAGGATGAGCGGGAAGGCACCCCCTGAATCGCCGGCGCGCTCGGCGATGATCCGCAGCTCCTCGGAGACCGTCCAGTAGTTGTGGTCGCCGTCGAGGATGATCGCGTCGGCGAGCGGGGCCTCCGCCAGCGCCTCGTGACTCGTGGTGTGCAGCAGCGTGAGGTTCGCCCGGGCCTCCACGAGCGCCTCGAGATCGGGATGCGGGGCGGTGTCGACGACGGTGACGTGGGCGTCCACGGTGTCCGCCCACCGGGCGAGCAGCTCGGTCAGCTCGCCCATGAAGCCCCCCACCTCGGTGACCGACCGGGCCTGCACGGCGTCCAGACAGCCGAGCACGAACTCGGCGTTGTGCAGCAGCGAGGTGGCCCAACCGCCCGGGTCACGCGCATGCGGGTCCAGATCGAACGGGAAGCTCATCGGGGCCGGGAAGTGTAGGCGAGCCCTCAGGGGACGAGCAGGCACGCCCGCACCGGGCCGATGCTGGACACCTCGAGATACCAGGGATCGGGGGCCCGGTCGCGCCGGATCGTCACCGCCCCGGTCCGGTGGGCGGCGACGGTGCCGAGGGCGGCGGTGGTCGGCGCGAAGCGCCGGTAGGCCACCGACGCCGGTGCCGTGCTGGCGCTGAGGGAGATCGTGCCGGGAGCGACTCGCAGTGTGAACGAGGCGGTGGCAGCCGGTGGGAGCGCGGCGGCGGGCGTGAAGCGCACGCAACCTCCGGCGCGCGCCGTGGTGCCTCCGGTGGCGGCGATCACCGTGGGAGGCGCCGTGCCGCCCTCGATCGCCGACGCCGGTCGGAGATCGAGGTCGCCGTCGACGAGCAGCTGGGAGTCGGCGGCGACCTGTGCGGAGGCGTCGGCGCCGCGCAGCTGGGCGAGCGTGTACGCAGGAGTGCCGAGGGTCCGCTCGGCCGTGAAGTACTGGCGCGCGGTCAGCCTCACGAACGAGAAGAGGGCGATGCGCGCACCGGCGTTCGGGTTCACCGAGGCGCGGTCGAGGTCGAGAGCGGTGAGCGCGCCGTCGGTCGTGAATCCCGACACGCGGAAGTAGGTCCCGAAGGACCGCAGGCTCCCGACGTTGGAAGCGAGCGCGAGCAGCGTGACCGCGCCCAGGGCTACGGCGACGGTGGGCGGGGGGCGCACCCCGCGGGCGATCTCCGCGACCAGCAGCACCGCGAGCAGGCAGTAGACGTAGACGTAGCGGCTGGTGAGGGGGCTGGCCAGGGCGCCGTGGACGATCGACACCAACGTCGCGAATCCGATCAGGATGACGGCCAGTGAGATCGCCCGCGCCGCGGGCCGATGGCGGCGTCCGTAACGGACGGCGAGGAGGACCATGAGGACGAGCAGCGGCCAGCCATAGGTCAGCGACTGGGCGACCTCGTTGAACGGCCCCACGCCCGAGAGGCCGGTGAGGATGCTGAGTGAGGCGGCGGCGGCCTCGGCGATGTCGCCCGGCACCTGGGGGAGATGACTCCAGTCGACCGCCGTCGGGTGATAGTGAAGCGCCCAGATCACGTAGAGCGCCAGCGGCAGCGCGGGGATCCACAGCGCCTGCCACCTCCGTCGCACGAGTGCGAGGTCGACCGCGATCCCGATCGTGAACGCAAGTCCCAGGCCGGTGCTGGAGAGCATCACGAGCGTCAGGGCGCAGACGGCGATGTCGGCCGCCCGCCGACGACGCTCGATCAGGATCAGCGAGGTGATCCCGGCCACGCAGACGATCAGCCACGGGATCTGAAACGACCACAGCATGTCCTGCCAGCCCGGCCCCAGGAACAGCATCGACACGGCGAGCAGCATCGCCACGAGCTCGCCGGTCCGGGATTTCGCGTAGCCGAAGACGAGCACTCCGACGACGAGATCGAGCGCGATGACGACGATGCGGTAGGGGAGGTAGCTGCCGATCCCGAACACCGCGAACATGAGCCGGTAGATGGCGACCGGTACGAGTGAAAGGTGGCCGTTGTAGGGCGAGAGGAAGGCACTGACCGTGTTCGCGCGGCGCGTCGCGATCCACGTCCAGTCGTCGGCCCAGAACGAACTGCCGCGGGTGAGATGCAGCTGCAGCAGACCCGAGACGATGATCGCCACGGCGAGGGTGGGCCGGGCGAGCCGCTCGAGGTCGACGCCCGCTACCGCATCCCGGATACGCCGCGGAGCGGTCGTACCCGAGCTCATGCGCCGTTCAGTGCGCACACACGCACCGTCGCCTGGCCGCTGAGGCGCAGATCCCAGGGCTCGGGCGCGCGGTCGCCGCGCACCGAGAGCACGATCGCGCCGCCGGGGGCGACCGTGCCCAGACTCGAGAAGGTCGGGGCGAACCGTCGCACCGAGAGGCTCGTCGCCGAGTCGGCCGACCGGATCGACAGCCGTCCGACGCCGACGCGGACCGTGATCTCGCTCGACGCTCCGGGCGCCAGCGTCGCCGCCGGGGTGAAGCGGACGCATCCGCCGGTGCTCGCCGCCGCGCCGGCCGACGTGGAGATGACCGCGGGCGCCGGCTCGGGCGACTGCGCAGACGCATGGGTCGCGGCGGCGAGGGTCACGTCGCCGTCGGCGACCAGCTGCGCATCGGCGCCGGCCCGCGCGGCCGGAGTGGCCCGGCGCAGCCCGGCGAGTGAGTCCGCAGGGCTGCCGAGCACCCGGGCGTCGGCGAAGTACTGGCCGGCGGTGACCACGGTGACCGGGTAGAACGGCAGCTGGGTGAGCCGGGTGCTCGCGGTGACCTGCCCGCGGTCGAG
>CAZZWJ010000077.1:0-10153 GCA_964657875.1 uncultured Solirubrobacteraceae bacterium | reverse complement strand
GCGAGGTGGCTGGGGGCGCCGAAGTTCCCGGGGACGGCGAAGGCGAGCCATCCGCCGGGCACGACGGAGTCGAGCAGCGGAGCCAGGAGCTCCAGGTGACCGGGTCCCCATTGCAGCGTGGCGTTGGACACGATCACCTCGACCGGCGCTCCCGCGGCGAGATAGGTGCCCCCGCCGGGATGCAGCGCGTAGGCGTCGCCGTGGCGCACGTGGCGATTGACACGGTGCACGATCCGGCCGACCGCGCAGTGTGCGTCGTGCAGCTCGCGCTTCGCGGTCGCGAGCAGGATGGGGTGGCGCAGGTCCGGCACCCGGCAGGGCGCCGGCCACCGGACGCCCGGCGATCCGTCGACGGTGATCGTGTAGCTCAACGGGTTCTCGACCGTGAAGCCACCCGTCTCGACGTAGTAGGTGCCGCCCTTCAGTCGCGCGCTCGCCGAGGCGGGCTGGGCGATCCCGTTCGACGGTGTCGACTTCAGCTCGCCGATGACCTGGTTGCCCCGGTGGTCGTACAGCGTCGCGGTGAAATCTCCACACTCGAAGTTCGGGGAGCTGGGGATCGAGCACGTCGGCGCTTCGGTGTCGTTGATCGTGAGCGACACCGAGGTGCCCGGTCGCGCGTAGAAGACGAAGAAGTCGACGTCGGTGTCGTCGAAGACGTTGGCGGCATAGCTCCCGCTGACCGTCCCGTTCGCCGAGATCGGGCACGCGCTCGACGCAGTGTGGTCACTGCCGCAGTAGCCGTTCGCGCGCGCGGTGGCGCTGAGGCCCAGCGCGCTCAGCACGCCCGTGCACGCGGCGACGGT
The DNA here is from genome assembly GCA_964657875.1 of uncultured Solirubrobacteraceae bacterium. Taxonomy (GTDB): domain Bacteria; phylum Actinomycetota; class Thermoleophilia; order Solirubrobacterales; family Solirubrobacteraceae; genus Palsa-465. The sequence continues at coordinate 9,347 of CAZZWJ010000077.1, read as the reverse complement.
CACACCACGGATCACGCGCCGGCGAGTCCCCACAGTCGACGTGAGCGAGGCAGAGCGAAACACATCGCCTTTGTACCAGAGACCGCACAGTTCTATCCATGGCGCTTCTGCGGACGGGTCCGTGCGTCGCGATGGATCTAAGTTAGGTCGTCATGCCCCGTCTCGATGATCTGCAGGCCCGCATCAATCCCAAGGTGGCGGTGAGCGTCGTGTTCGTGGCGGCGATGTTCATCAGCATCATGGACACGTCGATCGTCAACGTCGCGCTTCCGTCGATCGGTCGTGACTTCCGGGTGCCTCCGACGGCGGTCGACGGCATCTCGATCTCATTCCTGGTCAGCCTGGCCGTGTTCATGCCCGCGTCGGGCTGGCTGGGGGATCGCTTCGGCGGCAAACGCGTCCTGATGGCCGCGATCGTGATCTTCACCGCCGCCTCGGCGTTGTGCGGAATCGCCTCGAGCCTGGGGGAGCTCGTCGTGTTCCGGATTCTGCAGGGCGTCGGTGGGGGGATGCTCGCGCCGGTCGGCACGGCGATGCTGTTTCGCACCTTCCCTCCCCAGGAGCGGGTGCGGGCCGCCTCGATCATCATCCTCCCGACCGCGCTGGCGCCGGCGCTCGCGCCGGTCGTCGGTGGGCTGCTGGTCAGCGACGCGTCGTGGCGGTGGGTGTTCTACGTGAACGTGCCGATCGGGATCGCGGCGCTCATCTTCGGTGTCCTGTTCGTCCAGCAGCACGCCGAGAGTCACCCCGGAATCTTCGATTGGCGCGGGTTCGCGCTCTCCGGTATCGGCCTCGGGCTCTTCATGTACGGGATATCCGAAGGCCCCGAGCTCGGCTGGGGCTCGCCGCGGATCCTCGTCACCGGACTGGTCGGGGCGGCGCTGCTCGTCGCGATGGTCGTCGTGGAGCTGCGGATGCGTGAGCCGATCGTCGCGCTGCGCCTCTTCTCAAATCGGCTGCTGCGCTCCGCGACGGGCGCGATCGTGATGGTGTCGATCGCCTTCTTCGGTGTCCTGTTCGCCGTCACCCTGTACTTCCAGGACGGCCGCGGGCTCAGCGCGCTGAACGCCGGCCTCAGCCAGTTCCCGAGCGCGATCGGCGTGATCGTCGGGTCCCAGCTCTCCAGCCGCGTCATCTACTGGCGCCTGGGACCGCGGCGCCATCTCACGATCGGACTCTGCGGCGTGGCGCTGTTCATCGGGCTGCTCGCGCTGCTGGGGGCTCACACCAGCCTCTGGTGGGCGCGGCTGATCCTGTTCGGAATGGGCTTCTCGATGGCCCAGGTGTTCGTGCCCGCCCAGGCGGCGTCGTTTGCCACCATCTCGCCCGCCGATACGGGCCGCGCCTCGACCCTCTACAACGTCAGCCGGCAGCTCGGCGGCGCGATCGGCGTCGCGCTGCTGACGACCACGATCGTGATCGTCGGCCCCGTCCACGACGTCGCGGGACACGCGGTCGCCAACCTCACCGCGTATCGGGTCTGCTTCCTGGTGGCGGCCGCGGCCGCCCTCCTGGGCACCATCGCCTCCGTCACGATCCGCGACACCGACGCCGCGCAGACGATGGTCGACCCGCGTGAACGCAGACGAGCCGCCGCCGCTGGGACCGCGGCCGCCGCCCCGTTGGCCGCCGCCGCACCGGCCTCGCCTGCCGCGCACGGCTGATGTCGCATGCCGGCGGTCATCGAGCTTTGGCTAGAGCGCGGTGAGAACCTCCCTGGCGGCGCGGTGCCCGGAGCTGATCGCGCCGTCCATGTACCCGTTCCAGTACGTCGCGGTCTCGGTGCCGGCCCAGTGGACGCGGTCGAACGGGACGATGAGGTGCGGCAGGAACTCGGTGACGACTCCCGGCGCGACGACGGACACCGGGCATCCGCGCGACCACTGCTCGGTGGTCCAGTCCTGCTCGAAGTAGTCGATCGGGTGCAGCGCGCGCTTGCCGAACGCCTGGGCGAAGTCGGCGAGCGCCCCGGCCCTCCGGCGCCCCGGATGACCCGCGTACTTCGTCCAGGCGTGCCCGCCGTGGAAGCCCAGCAGGACGCCGGGGGTGCCCTCGTGCGGGGTGTTGTCGAACATCTCCGGTACGACGCCGCCGATCTTCAAGGCCATCCCTACGCCGGGGTCCTTGCGCCAGAAGGGCTCGGGATAGACGGCGTGGATCTTCGTCAGCGTGCCGAGCGTCATGCGACGGCGCATCGCGTCCTGGATGGCCGGCAGCAGCGGATCCCAGATGATCGCGGTCGCGAGCTGGGGCGGGATGGCGACGACGACGCGCTTGGCCTCGTATGCGCCCTGGTCGCAGACGACGGTCACGCCCGAGGCGGTCTGGTCGATCCGCCGCACCGGGGCGTTGAGCACCACCCGCCTGCCGAGTCGCTCGGCGGCGCGGATCGAGAGCAGCTGACTGCCGCCGACGAAGCGATCCTGCTGCGCGCCGCCCTGGCTCGAGAGGCCGCGTACGATCGTCCCGACGTGGTCCTTGTCGCCGAACCCGGCGACCTGCGAGAGCACGTAGAGCATCGAGACCTCGGTCGACTTCGCTCCGAACGCCGAGTCGAAGAAGAGGTCGACGATCTCGACCCCCAGGGCCGGGTTCGCGGTGGAGTTGTTCATCACCCAGGTGTAGGCCGACTGGGAGTCGTACTCGGCTGCCTGTGACCACGTCCAGGGCGCCTCGATCGGCACCTGCTTGGCGAGGTCGTCGATCGCGCCGACGAGCTGAAGGAGGTCGGCGGTGCCTGCCGATCCGGCCGCCGGCAGGGGGCCGTTGTAGCGCGAGACCGTGCTGCCGTTGATGAACACGCTGTCGAGCTTCTGATAGCCCGGGTATTGCCTGACCCCGAGCTCGGCAGCGAGGGCGATCGTGTAGTTCTGGGTCGGGCCGACGTACTCCCCGCCGAGCTCGACCACCGCATCTCCCTTCCCGACCCTGCGATTGAGGGTGCGGCCTCCGACGCGGTCGCGCGCCTCGAGCACGACCACGGACTTGCCGTCCTCGACGAGGCGCCGGGCGGCGGAGAGTCCGGCGAGCCCGCCGCCGACGACCACGACGTCGACGCGTCGGCGCCTCGCGGCCCGGCTGCGCCGTGACGCCGTCGAGGCTGCCTCCGCCGCACCCGTCGGCACGAGCGCCGCGCCCGCCGCGGCCGCGCCGCCGGCGATGAAGCCCCGGCGCGTCGTCGAGGTTCCCTGAGTCATGCGATGTCCTCCAGACGATCGTTGATGTAGGCGCGCAGCACCCTCGCTCCCTCCTGCAGCAGAAATGGATCCCCCTCACGGTCGACGCGGAACGCCTCGCGGAGGATCCCGTCGCCGACGAGCACGACCATCCGTGCGGTGGCCGCGAGCCGCGCGGGGGGCGCCGGGCGTTCACCGACCCCGCTGAGCCCCCGCGCGACATCGGCGGCGACCCGCTCGCGGACCGGACGCGTCGCCTCACGTAGGCGCTCGGTGCGCAGGCCGTCGAACCAGAGGGCGAGGAAGCCCGGCCGGGCACGGAAGCCGGCGGCGAGCGCGTTGACCACCGCGCCGACGGGATCCTCGAGCCGGCCGGCCTGCACGCGGTCGGCGACCTCCGCGACGACCCCGGCGAGCTCATCCCAATAGCGCAGCGCGAGCGCCTGGGCGATCGACTCCTTGTCCGGGAACCAGAAGTACAGCGACCCGATCGAGACGCCGGCCTCGAGCGCGACCGGTTTGGTCCCGAGTGCGCCGATGCCCTCCTCGGCGAGCAGCCGGTCAGCTGCGTCGAGGACGCGCTCCACCCGGTCGCGTGCCCGCTGCTGGGTCGGCAGTCGCCGCAGCGACGGCGAGGTGAGGCTCGAGAGGTCGCTCATGCGTCGCTCGCCTCGCGAGTCGACGTGTCGCTCACGACCCGCTCGGCGGCGGCGAGGTCGAAGTCGCCGAAATCACTCCCGAGCCCGCCGGCGACCAGGCCCGCCACCGCGCAGCCGAGGCGCGCCGCGTCCCGGCGATCTCGCCCCAGGGAGAGGCCCCGCAGGAATCCGGCCGAGAAGGCGTCTCCGCATCCGGTCGTATCCACGACATCGACTGCGAACGCCGGCACCCACGCCGCCCGCTCGGAGTCGACGACGACCGCCCCCCGCGCCCCCGCCGTCGCCGTCACGCAGCCGACCCCGCGTGAGATGAGCGCACGGCAGCCCTCGACGAGGTCGTCACCGCCACTCAGCCCGAGCACCTGATCATCGTTGGGAAGCAGATAATCGAGCTCCGGGAGGGCGGGTCCGATCCAGTCGAGGATCGACCCCGCCTGGTCACCGGGCACCAGCAGGTCAGCGCTGGTGACGACCTCGTGATCGCGTGCGAAGCGCAGGATCTTCGCGGCCTGCTCCCCGCCCATGAACTCGGGCGCGCCGAGGTGGAGGTAGTCGGCGGCGGCGATCGCGTCCCACGGGGCGTCGGCGGAGGTGTAGGTGCCGTTGGCTCCCACGACGTGAAATGCCGGGCGCGATCCGTCAGGCCGGATCGGCAACACGCTCGCCGAGGTCTGCACCCCGTCGCGGCGGACGAGCAGCGAGGGGTCGACCCCGTCGCGGCGCAGGAGGTCGATGAGAACATCCCCGAGGGCGTCGGTGCCGATCGCCCCGGCACTCTGCACCGTCGCGCCGAGCTTCGCGAGGGTGATCGCCGTCCCGCCGGCCGACCCCGCCGCGGTGATCCGGATCTCCTCGACGAGCGCGCCCCCCTGGCCCTCCGGGATCGTCTCGATCGGACGCGCGAGGACGTCGACGACGTGCACCCCGAGGGCGACGATCCTCACGAACCGGTCTCCTGGATCGTTCCGTAGTTGCGAGCGACGACGGCCTCGACGACGCTCTGCAGCTCCCCGGCGCCGAGGATCCGCGGCGTCCCCACCTGCGCCGCGTGCCAGTAGACGCCGCATGCCCACTCGAGCAGGAAGGCGTTCTCGACCGCGCCGTCGAGATCCCCGCCGTAGCCGATCGCACCGTGGTTCGCCATCAGCGCGGCGGTTCGGCCCTCGAGCGCGTCCAGCGTCACCGCGGCCAGCTCGGGCGTGCCGAACGTCCGGTAGGGAGCCACGCGAACGCTCCCGCCGAGCGCGAGCATCGTGTAGTGCACGCACGGAACCTCGTCGAGCACACACGAGAGCGCCGTGGCCATCGGTGCGTGGGTGTGGACGACCGCGGCCGCGCCGAAGCGGTCATACACCCCGAGATGGAGGTCGAGCTCCGAGCTGGGCTTCGGCCCGGTCAGCACCGCTCCATCGAGGTCGATGACGGTGACCTGCTCCCGCTCCATCTCCGCCAGGACGGCACCGGACCCGGTGATCGCGACCCGCCCGGCGTCGATCCGCCGGGACACGTTGCCGGCCGTCCCGAGGACGAGCCCGGCGGCGGCGAGCCTCCGGGAGGCTGCGGCGACCGCCTCCCGGGCGTTCTCTTCAGCGTCATCCACGGGTTGCCATCTAAGCGCAAACCGAACCTGAGTTCAAGTTCGTTTCGGTGGGCCGTCCAGCGCTCTCGGGCGTGTCCCGTCTCGGCGGCGTCAGACCCAGGCTCCGATCTTCTTGACGAACAGCCGGCACGCCGTCAGGTGCGCCTCTGCGAGATTCGGGCATGCCTCTCGCACCGGAGGCTGCGGAAACGCAGGCGATCTCCCGCTCAGTTGATCGCGCCGACCAGGGTCGCGGCGATCACTGCCGAGTCGGCATCGACGACCCCACCGGGCTGATCTGCGCGCGGGAGCTCAAGGACGGGACGCTGCCGGCGCTCGACGGCGCGCGCCGCCGCGGGGAATCCGCACTCGGAACGACGCCGGTTTCAGCTCCAGTACACGGAGTGATCGTCGCAGGTGAACTCGAGTCTGCGACCGTCGGGGTCGGCGACGTAGAACCCCTTTGACCACTGCGTGTGCTCCACGGGTCCGCGCTGCAGGACGCCGAGTCGCTTCGCGCGCTGCAGGACGTCGTCAAAGCCGGCCGCGTCGACGTCGAACGCGAGCTCGTCGGGGTCCTCATCGCGATAGCGACGCGCGGAGGCGAAGAACACCAGCAGGGTGTGACCGATCCGGATCGGATCATGGACGGCGTCCAACGGCTCCCCGCCGGTGAGATCGAGATAGAAGCGCCGTAGCGCGGCCGGGTCGTGGCTGCGAAACGCGATGTGATTGATGCCCAGGACTCCCACCGGCCGATCAAACCACAGGTGAGCCCCTGAGGTGCTCCCGGTGCGTCGCTCCGTGCGAGTCAGCGGGTCGCGGCTCTGGCGGGCGCGCGGAGAACCGCAGGCAGCCGACCGCAAGGTCGTTGGCGCCCGGCACGAGCAGAGCACTCCCGGGCCTGAGGAGCGCCGCGCGAAGTTCAGGGCGAGCGGTGATGTGAGGTTGCCGGCGGAACAATCATCGAACGGCGGGCGGTGGCGACGGTCAGCCCAGAGACACGGCGTCCGCCGGCAGGCTCACGAGCTGGCTCGGCGACAGAGCCGGATGGCGTCGTAGGTACTCGCCGACAACCCGCCAGCCGATCGCGTATCCGGCCCATCGGGGGATGACCGCCGGACTCGTGCCGTAGAACCAGGCGCCGTGATCGTAGGGAGCATCGCCTCCCTCGGCGACAGCCCTCAGCGTCAGCGCCTCGAGGGCCGGTTCCGGCAGCCCGAGCGACCACAGCGGCGGGTCGCCCCCATAGAGCTCGACTGAGAAGTGATCGGCGAGCCCCTCGTGGACGATCGCCGCCCACAGGGTCCTACCGCGGCAGCCCGCGCGTCGCCGGGCGACGTGATGGAGCTCGTGGACGATCGTCCGCGCGAGCTCGCTGCGAATCGCGTGATCGAACCGTGAGTGGGCCGTATCGAGGCTGATGAAGATCGTGTGGCGGTCTGGCGCCACCCCGCCGATCCCGATCTCGGGGATGGTGACCGTCGGTGCATCGCGAACAACGACATCGACCGGCTCATCGCCGAGGTCGATCACCGCAGTGGCATCGCAATACGCCGCGATGATCCGCTGCTCCAGCAAGCGAATGTGCGGCTCCAGTCGGCCCGATGCCGTCAGAACATGCAGGTTGAGCCCGTCAGGTGTCGACACGCCGTCCCGAGACTCACCGTCGAGCTCCCATGGGGATCGGCCGTGCGCGCTTCTGGAACTGCTTCCACGCGCGAGATCGGCACCCCGTCGGCGACACGACCGCGAGGTCGCTCGCTCCGCGCCTCGCGGCCGAGATCAGCCCGACCCTTGGACACGCGATTCGCGAATGGCGATAGCTTCGGCGCATGAAAACGACCCGACGTCACCTCATCCTGCTCGCCGGCGTGGCGCTCCTGCTGGCTGTATCGGCGGTGGGCGCCGCCGCCTCCGCCGTCAAGTTCAAGTACCCGCCGTGCACCCGTAAGGCGCTCAGCGCGGGCCTGCGGCGCGGCACGGCGCAGCCGAAGGACGCACGGTTTGGAGGGTCGTTCGGGTGTGCCGGCGGCTGGGCCTACTCGGGGATCGTCGTCGGCGGCAAGCAGGGTTTTGATGCGATCGCGGTCTACCGGGCGCAGCAGGGCGTGTGGGTCGCCGTCGACCGCGCCACGCCGTGCGCACGGCACGCGATCCCGAAGCAGATCTACCGGGGCGCCTGCACGACGAGCTGAAGCGAGCTTGGTCAGGCAGCACCGCGATGCGTCGCGACTTGCCGCAACGTCTGGCGCCGGGGTGGGGGCGGCTCTGTGGAGAAGTCAGAGTTGGCGTGAAACGTTGGGGAGGGGCTCGACATATCCCTTATGTGACCACGACGCGGCACCATCCTCAGGAGTAGGGCGTGCTGCTGACGCAACGGGACGATCGCGTGAGCGAGGACGCGCGCTTCCGCGCGTTGTTCGACGCGCACTACCGCGCGATCGCACGGTATTTCCGGGCGCGTGGTCACCTCGAGGCCGATGCGGACGATCTCGTCGCGGCCACCTTCGAGGTCGCCTGGCGCCGGCTGGACGCGGTCCCGGCCGGGGATGAGGCCGTTCCGTGGCTGTTCACGGTCGCGCGCAACCATTCGCGCAACGCATGGCGCAAGACGCAGCGAGAAGCGGCCTTCATCGCCGATCTCACGACGACGGTGGCGTCGTTCGGGGAGTCGGCGATCGAGCAGCGTGAGGAGTTCGCAGAGATCATGCAGGCGGTGGGGCAGCTCCGGCCGCTTGACCGCGACCTCATCCTGCTCGTCGCCTGGGACGAGCTGACCCCCAGCGACGCCGGTGCCGTACTGGGGCTCCATCCGAACACCGCGCGGACGCGACTGCACCGGGCTCGCCAGCGACTCGCCGCCCTGCTTCAGGCCCAGACGCCCTCGGCCACACCGACCGGCGGCGGGGACGTGCATCGGCGACCATCGAGAGGAGAGACGACATGACACCCGGTGAACGATTCCCCGACGATGCCGTACTTCGCCGCGTCGCCGCCGTACGTCCTGCGATGCGCGAGGAGGACCTGTCCCCGACGGGCGAGCGTGCCATGGCGATCGCCGACCGGGTGCTCAGCACGCCTCGCTGGACCGGTGCGGCAGGTGCGCCGGCATCGACGCGCTGGTCTCTGCGCACCGACCGCCGGCCTGTCGTCTTCGGCGCGCTCGGCGTCGCGGCCGCGGCGGCGTGCGTCGCTTTGCTCTTCACCACGGTCGTTCCCGGATCACGGGTCACCAATGGTCGCGTGACGGCTGACCTCATCAACATCCGCCTCGTCCCCGCCCCGCATTCACGATCCGCGATGCCGTTGGGACGCCGCATCCTCCGCACTCCGCTCGGAGTGGCAATCAGCCGGGGCTATCAGGAGACCCAGCAGAACGTTCAGACGGGCACCCCCGCGCAGAACCGCGTCGCCATCAGTCACCTCACGAGCAACCAGAAAGCCTGCGATCAGGCGGCGACTTCGGTCAGCCGGGTTCACGCGCGACCCGGGCAGCGCGCATTTCAGCGCTACTGGGTCGAGGGTGTCCGCCTGCAGGCCACCGCCGACCGAGAGCTGGTCGCCGCCCTGCGCGCCGCCGACTCCGGCCACAACGCCTTCGCCAAACGAGAGCTGACCGCAGCACTCAGCTCAAACAACCGCGCCGATGCTTTCACCGCCTATGCCGAGCAGGCGCTCGAAGGTCCCGGCTCTCCGGGACCGCTCCCACGCCCTCTCCGCTGACACCCGGGGGGCGCCGTCCCATCACCGACCGCGCGACGCACCAACGCGTGATCGGTCTACTGAAGTGACGTCCCTCGAGGACCTCCGTATGTCCGCGACACCGAAAGATCCCGATTCGCCCAGGGTCGGCGCGAGCAGCGAACGTCAGCGGAGCCTGGCTCCCCAGGTTGCGGAATCCCGAAGAAGAGTCCGTGCTCATTTTCAATA